>CALWKO010000005.1 GCA_944381275.1 uncultured Clostridia bacterium
ATGCTCCTACGGATAACAGAGTCTATATAGCAAATACTTACTTTTACTACTCTTATTGTTACAAGCGGTTTGTGCGCTTGGGCGCACCGGTTATCAAGTAACCAACTTCATCGGTTTCCCGATACAATAAGGCAACGCATGTTGCTGTTCGGCAGTGGACCCGGCTGTCCGTATGGCCTCGACCCAAAGGGTGGTCCGTAGTTATTTGCATGGATACTCTGCAAGGGAAAGCCCTTTCATATCCGATGGTAGCTTCATTGTAAAACATAAAAACGCAAATGTCAATCACTTTCCCGAAAAAAGCGCAATTAACTCCGCTGCCGTTAAGTAAATAAAAAATTTACGCTTGCGCGCTTGCATTTTTTATTGGTTATAATATAAAATTATTATGGCAGGCAATATTTTTACGGCGCCGCAAGGTATGGGGAGGCGGCAGGGTTAATGCGCAGGTCACTCAAATAAATTTACGAGGCGGCTTATGGCATCCATCAAGGAACAGTTCAAGCAAATCAAACCGAGTAATTTCTTCTTCCTCACGCTCGCGGGCATAATCAACGCGGTGGGCGTAACCCTGTTTTTGGCTCCGGAAGCGGTCAACCTTTACGACAGCGGCTTTTCCGGAACGTCCATTCTCCTGGGTAATCTTACGGAAAACGTAGGGATGAACATGAGTATTTGGCTCATCATCTTAAACGTCCCCTTCTTCCTTTTGGGACTTAAAAAGATGGGCGTGCCCTTCATCGTTTACTCCCTTTACACCATAGGCGTGTATTCGCTCTTTTCATGGTGCTTCCAAACGGGATTCCACATCGTCTTCCCGGACGGCGGTTCGCCCATCGCGGGCAGCGATAAGCTGCTGTGCGCCATCTTCGGCGGACTTATCTCCGGCATAGGCAGCGGCACCACCATCCGCTTCGGCGGCGCGATCGACGGCGTGGAGGTAATGGCGGTGATGTTTTCAAAGCGCATAGGCATGACGGTGGGCACCTTCGTGATGAGCTATAACGTGCTATTTTATATCGTCGCCGGCGTGGTCACGAAAAGTTGGGAAGCGCCCCTGTATTCGGTGATAGCGTACGCCGTGGGACTTAAAGCGGTGGACTTCATGGTCGACGGCTTCGACAAGGCAAAGACGGCATTCATCATCACGGATAAGTACGACGAGATGGCTGCGCTTTTGAGCGAGGAGTTCGGGCGCGGCGTCACCAAGATGGACGCGGAAGGATATTATTCCAAAACGCCCAAGACGGTGCTGTATTGCGTGGTGAACAGGTTTGAAGTGAACAAGCTCAAGCAGATAGTCACTAGCGTGGATCCCAACGCCTTTATGGTGATAAACGACGTTACGGACAGTTTGGGCAGTTCGCTCAAATTCGGCAGGAGGAAAGCCGTTGTGGAGCGCAGGAAGAAGAGGGACGAAAAGCTGGAAGAGCTGCGCGAGCACATCTTCGAGGGGGAGGGGAAGGACGTAAATTCTGATGACGACGCCGCCGCTCCCGCACAGGGCGAAAAGGAAAATACTAAAAAAGGCGGAGAAGAATGATATTTTTGCCGCAAAACGCAAAAAGTGTGCTAAAATGGAAGAAAGGAAGGTAAGATATGAGAATTTCGCAATTATTCGAGCAAAAAAAGGCGGTCTACTCCTTCGAGATTTTCCCGCCCAAAATAAACGACGACATAAGCAAGATATACTCCACCCTGGAAAGTATTAAGGACATCGCCCCCGACTACGTTTCGGTGACGTACAGCGCGGGCGGGAGCAAAAATTCGCGCACGGCGGAGATAGCAGATCTTCTTAAAAACAAGTACGGCATGGAGCCGCTCGCCCACCTCACCTGCGTGAACTCCACGATGAGCGAGGTGGAAGAGGCGATAGAAAAGCTGAACAGAATAGGCGTGGAAAACATCCTCGCCCTGCGCGGGGACAGGATAGAGGGGCAGGAGAAGGGCGAATTCAATTACGCCACCGACCTTATCCCCGTTATCAAGCGCCTTTCAAATGCCGACATAGGCGCGGCTTGCTACCCGGAAGGGCACCCGGAGAGCAAGAATATGGTGGACGACATCCGCAACCTTAAAAAGAAGGTGGACTTGGGCGTGACCCACCTGAATACCCAGCTGTTTTTCGACAACGACATCTTCTTGAACTTTATGGACAAGGTGCGCCTTGCCGGCATAGACGTGCCCGTGCAGGCGGGAATCATGCCGCTGGTGAAGAAGTCGCAGTTCGGCGGAATAGTGCGCATGACGGGCGCGGGAATACCCACCAAGATAGCGCGCATGTACGCCCGTTTTGCCGATGATCCCCAATCGCTGGAGGACGCGGGCGTGGCATACGCCACCGATCAGATAATCGATCTGCTCTCCGCGGGAGTGCAGGGGATACACCTCTACATAATGAACAACGCGCGCGTGGCACGCAGGATAACGGAAAACATCAAACCCATTTTAGACAGGATAAATAGTGAAAGTTGATTATAGTGAAGCATTCAGATATATGGGCGTAAAGGGCGCGCCCGACCCCGCCACCGCCGCTTTGGCTCGTGAGGCGGAGGGGGAAGTGCAAAAGTACGCCAAATTGCGCTCTATATATCGGCTTTTCGACATACAAGTCGACGAAGAAGCGGGCTTCGTGCTCTTGAAGGAAGCGGGAGTGAAGCTGGAAGGAAAGCACCTTTCCCGCCACCTGCGCGACTGCAAGCGGGCGTATCTCATCGCCGCCACCTTGGGCTTTGATATGGAAAGGCGGGTAAACTATTTAATGCAAACGCGCCCCGCCCTGGGCGTTGCGACGGACGCGATGTGCACTTCCGCCCTTGAGTGCGGCTTGGACGAGCTGTGTGAAAGGCTGGAGGGCGAGTGCGGAAGCAAGTTGAAAACGCGCTTTTCCTGCGGCTACGGGGACTTCCCCCTCTCTGCGCAAAAGGATATGGTCAATCTGCTCGACACGGGCAGGAAGATAGGCGTCTTCCTATCCGAGAGCATGATGCTCGCCCCGCAAAAATCCGTCACCGCCGTGGCGGGCGTAACGGACAGGGCGGAGCAAATAAAGGGCGGCTGTGAAAATTGCGCCAAGGGCGACTGCGCATTCAGGAAGGAGAACAAATGAATTTTTCCGATTTCATCAAGGACAACATAGTTATTTTAGACGGTGCGCTGGGCACTCAATTCCAGGCAAAGGGCATGCCCGCGGGCAAGAGCCCCGAATATTATAATTTGGAAGATCCCGCCCTTGTGGAGGGCATCCACCGCGGCTATATCGCCGCCGGTTCGGACGTGATCTACACCAACACCTTCGGCGCCAACCGAGTAAAGCTGGGCAGCAGCGAGAAGGTAAACAGCATTGTTAGGGCGGCTGTGGATATAGCCAAGAGGGCTGCCGGCGGCAAGTTCACGGCTTTGGACATAGGACCCACCGGCGCGCTCTTGGAGCCGCTCGGAAGCATGACATTCGAGCAGGCTTACGACGTCTTTGCGGAGGTAATAAAGGCGGGCAGCGGCGCGGATTTGATAGTTATCGAAACCATGTCCGACTTAGCCGAGCTGAGGGCGGCTCTGCTTGCCGCGCGCGAAAATTCCTCTCTCCCCGTCATGTGCAGCATGACCTTTGAAGAGGGCGGCAGGACGTTCACGGGCGTGAGTGCGGAAGCCTTCGCGCTCGCCGCTTCCCCGCTTGCGGACGTGATCGGCGTGAACTGCTCGCTGGGACCGGACAAGATATTGCCCATAATGAAGAGGATAGCTTCTCACACTAAAAAGCCGCTCTTTATCAAGGCGAACGCGGGACTGCCGGACGCGGATATGCACTATTCAATAGGCGCAGAGCGGTTTGCGGAGCTGTATAAAGATTACTTGAAGATGGGCGTGAACATCTTGGGCGGATGCTGCGGCACCACCCCCGAATATATCGAAAAGATAAGGGCGATGTGCGCGGGCAAAACTCCCAAAAAGCGCAGGGTGAAGGTGCCCGCCGCCGTGTGCAGCGCGAGTCAAGTCGTGTATTTGAACAGGGTGCGCGTGATAGGCGAAAGGATAAACCCCACCGGCAAAAAGGCGATGAAGGAAGCGCTCATCAAGGGGGATATGGGCTATGTTGCGGCGCGCGCGATCGAGCAAGTGGAAGCGGGCGCGGACATCTTGGACGTGAACGCGGGCGTGCCGGGGATAGACGAAAAAGCCACCCTCTGCCAAATGGTAAAGCGCATACAGGCGGCGGCGGAAGCCCCACTGCAAATAGACTGCGGCAAGCCCGAGGCGATAGAAGCCGCCCTAAGGGTGACCCACGGCAAGGCGATAGTAAATTCCGTGAATGCGGAAGAGGGCAGCCTCAACTCCATCCTGCCCATCGCAGCCAAGTACGGCGCGGCGGTGGTGGGACTTGCGGTGGATGAGCGCGGCATCCCCTGCACGGTGGAAGGAAGGCTGGAAAACGCGCGCAAGATAATAAGGCGCGCCAAAGCCTTGGGCATCCCCGAAAGCGATATATATATCGACTGCCTCACCCTAACGGTGAGCGCGGAGCAAAACCAGGCGCTCAACACTTTGGAGGCGATGCGGCGCATAAAGAGCGAATACGACGTGCACGCGGTGCTGGGCGTATCCAACATCTCCTTCGGCTTGCCGTCGAGGGGCGCGATAAACTCCGCCTTCCTCACCATGGCGATGCAGGCGGGGCTGGATCTGCCTATAATCAACCCCAACATCCCGGAGATGATGACGGCGGTGCGCGCTTTTAATGTGCTCACTTGCGCGGACAAGGGCTGCACGGAGTGGGTGGAAAAGTATGCCGGCGCATCTCAGCCCGTTGCGGCGGAAGAGGTCGCGGACAAGGATATATACTACTATATCTCCAAGGGTCTGCCTCAAGCCGCCGATCTCACGCGCGAAAAATTGAACACCATGCAGCCGCTTCAAGTCATCGACGAGTTGCTCATCCCCGCCCTCAACCGCGTGGGTGAAAATTACGAAAAGGGCGTCATCTTCCTGCCCCAGCTCATCAGCGCGGCGGAGTCTGCCAAGCTGTGCTTTGAAGAGGTGAAGAGCAGGATAAAGGGCGGCGGCATAGGCAAGGGGGATATAGTGCTCGCCACCGTGTTCGGCGACGTGCACGACATAGGCAAGAACATAGTAAAAACCGTGCTGGAAAATTACGGCTACAACGTGATAGATTTGGGCAAAAACGTCCCCCCGCAAGCGGTAGTCGACGCGGTGAAGAAGGGGAATATAAAGCTGTGCGGACTTTCCGCCCTAATGACCACTACCGTGGAAAATATGAAAAAGACGATAGAGCTGCTGCGCGCCGCGTGCCCCGATTGCAAAATAATGGTGGGCGGAGCCGTACTCACCGCCGAATACGCGCGCCAGATAGGCGCGGACAAATATTGCAAGGACGCCGCCGCCAGCGCAAGATACGCAGAAGAAGTTTTTGCAAATATTTAATATTACCTTTCCCCAACCCTGTTAGAACACTTTAAGCGGGTGTCTTCCGCTCATTTTTGCACGATATGTCGTTTGTTGTAGGAGGTACTACAACTGCGCGACATCTCGCACAAAACTGAACGAAATCCACCTCGCTGAAAGCGAGCATTTTACAAGTGATATTTAGCACGAGAAAATAACCACTTATCCGCTATAAATAGTTATATATGTAAAATGTGTTCTAACAGGGTTGGGTAAAGGTATGTAACACAAAAATTCGCCGCTTATATTGAGCGGCGTTTTTTATTTTATCACTATGCAATTAAGGGAATTTTCCCGCGTTTTTTCACCCCTGCTTCCGCTTTTTTGCTTTTTTATGTGCATGAGTTTTGCGGGGGTGAGGCGGCGCAACAGGGAAGTAAAGGGGAAAAAGAGCAGAGTGAATGTCACCGCGTTGCACACTATTTGCGTGATGTAAAAGCTCGCCCCGCGCACATAGATTATGGCAAAGCGCTGCCAAAACATCTCGTGAAAGCCGGTGAAAAGCCCCGTATCGATGAGGGAAGACAGCACGCCGAAAAAGGTCGTGGCGGCGCAGGCAAAGAGGGGGATGAGTATGCGGTTTTTCACCCCTGCCTTGCCAAATAGCGCAAAGGCGGCGGTGAGGAGCGGCCAATATATGAAGTACAATATCACCCAGCTCCCCACGCCCCAAATGAGCATTTCCACCGCGCAGAACACAAAGGAGGCGAGCACCCCCAAAAGCCCGAAGCAATACCCGTATGCGGCGAGCAACAAGGAGACCACTTCCACGTTGGGAATGGAGGAAAGCGCCATCTTGCCCGCCGTGACCGTGGCGGCGCACACCGCCACATAGGCTATCTGCAAGGCGGAAAATTTTATCGTCCTTGCGCTCGGCTTTACCATGTGGTATAGGTGATGATTATAACGCAGCCGTCTTGTATCGTCAGTTGGCTTGCGCCCACGCCCGCGTTGGTGTACTCCTTGCCCTTATAGGTGAAGGTGGAAGCGTAGGCGGAAACGTCGATATCTTTTTCCACGGAAGTGTAGATATATATGGAGCGGTGCGCTTCAATGTCCTCCGTGAGCTCGCCTATCTGCGTGAGGTATGCTCCGTAGCCGCTGTCCGTGGCGGTGTAGGTGAGCTGTTCTTGCAATTTAAGGCTTTCTATCACGTTCATAAGCCCCGTGTTTTCGTTGTAGGACATCTTGTTCAAATCCACGTTAAAAACTTGGGTGTAATCTTCCCCGTCCGTGAGCACGAGCGTCATACTGTCGCCGGAAACGCTGCCGCCTGCGCACGCAAAGAGCATTGCGCAGCACAGGGTGAGCGCGGCGATGACCGCCGCAATTTTCAAAAATTTCTTCATAGATGACTCCTTTTGCCGAAAAGCGAAAGCGCCCCTCGGCGTGTAGTACTCAAATTTCACCTTGAAAGAAAGTTGGGGAAGCAAACAAAATATCAGCCCCTTCGCCCTCCGCAAAGTGCAGTTTCTTCGTTTGCAGGCAGGTCTCCTGACTTACAGCTTCAAACCTACGGTTCCCTTCCTTCGAAAAGTGGCGCGAACTTTCGTAGCTGATACAGTAGCGGGGGCTGTCCCGGATTTTCACCGGTGTTCCCGTTTTAATGCCGCGGTGCGGCAACCATGCAAACGTATTTAACTAATTCAATAATAAACGAAACGGCGCGATAAGTCAAGAAATTTATTTTAATATCGCCGCTTAGAACTTTCGTAACCGTTAAGGTATTTCGTTAAGGTGTTTCGGCGAAGAGCGGAGAAGTGCAGAATGCTATCAATATTAATTATAACTTATGCATAACTCGTGAATAATGAACAAATATTGTATAGATGTTGTAAAATCTTTGTATCATGGGGCGCGCCCCGTTACCGCCCTATGTATATATGCTATAATTGAAACGGATGAGCGGGAATAGAAGAGTATGGCTTCGTTTTGCAGGGCTTAGCAAAAGGAGGAAGTAGCACCCGCACACGCGGTCGGGTGAGGGAAAGGAGATGTTATGAAAAAACTTATGCTCGTAGTTTTGGCGGTATGCTGCTTGGCGGCAGGCTGTTTTGCGGCGTTTGCCGCGTGCGCAAACGAACATGAGCACACCTTGGAATATTTTGAAGCCCAGGCGCCCACTTGTGTGGACAGCGGGCACAAGGAATATTGGCATTGCACTGAGTGCGGCGCATATTTCGGCGACGCCGCCATGACTGTTTTTTACGGCAAGATCCCTTCCGTACCCGCCACGGGCGAGCACAGTTGGGGCGAGTGGACGGGAGAGGTGATGTGTGAACACGGCGGCGAGCAAGTCCGCACCTGCACCGTATGCGGAAAGCAGGAAACGCGCACCGTCTCCGCCGGGCACAGCTGGGGAGCGTGGGAGCAGACCACGGCGCCCACCTGCACGCAGCAAGGCGAGCAAACCCGCACCTGCACCGTTTGCGGAGAGCAGGAAACGCGAACC
This sequence comes from uncultured Clostridia bacterium, assembly GCA_944381275.1. Taxonomy (GTDB): domain Bacteria; phylum Bacillota; class Clostridia; order Christensenellales; family UBA3700; genus Alloclostridium. The sequence continues at coordinate 7,913 of CALWKO010000005.1, forward strand.
TTATCCGCCGTCGGGCATAGCTGGGGAGAGTGGGAACAAACTCTTGCGCCCACCTGCACGCAAGAAGGCGAGCAAACCCGCACCTGCACCGTTTGCGGAGAGCAGGAAACGCGCACCGTATCCGCCGCAGGGCATAGCTGGGGCGCGTGGGAGCAGACCACGGCGCCCACCTGCACGGAGCATGGGCAAGAACATCGCCTGTGCACCGTGTGCGGTGAAGAGCAGGTGAGGGACGTCCCCGCCTTGGATCACAGCTTGACCTATGTGAGGGAAGTTGCCGCCACGTGCACTTCCGAGGGCGTAAGGGCGCACTATCAATGCGGCGTATGCCACGAGCTTTTTGAAGATAGCGCGGCTAAAATCCCCGTTACGCAAGAGGATTTGGTCATCCCCGTACTTTCCCATAATATGCAATTTATAGATGAAGTTTCCGCCGACTGCACTTCTGCGGGCGTAAAGGCGCACTATCATTGCACCCTGTGCGATGAGGACTTTTTGACCGAGGAGGGCGGCACCCCGGCGACTGCGGACGATCTGCGCATCGAGCCTTTGGGGCATACCGTCCAATTGGTTGAAAAGGCGGAGCCTACGTGCACGGAAGCGGGCGTGGAAGAACACTATAAGTGCACCCGCTGCGGCGCGCTTTTTGAGGACGCGGAGGCAAAAATTCCCACCTCTCTGCAAGAGCTCACCATCTCAGCCAAAGGGCACACATGGGGAGAATGGATCTATCCGGACGGATACTCTTGCGAGCAGGGCGGCGAAGTCACCCGTCAATGCTCCGTATGCGGACATCAAGAAAGTCAAACCATAGCCGCTGGCGAACACACTTGGAAGGAAACGGGACGCGTGGAAGCCGCTTGCGAAGCGGGCGGATATGTAGATTACAAGTGCTCCTTCTGCGGCACGACCAAGAGGGAAGAATTGCCCGCCGCGGGTCATAAGTGGAGCGAGTGGGAAGTATCTAAGAAGGCTACCTGCACGGAAGCCGGCGAAGAAAAGCGCACTTGCGAAAATTGCGGAAAGGAAGAAAAACGCACAATTCAAGCCACCGGTCACAGCTGGGGCGCGTGGGTGACCGTCAAGCAGCCCACTTGCACGCAAGAGGGCGAGCAGGAGCGCACTTGCGCAAATTGCAACCACAAGGAAACGCAACCCTTGAGTAAGCTCGGTCACGATATGCAATATATGGAGCCCACCGCCGCAACATGCACTCAGGCGGGCAACATAGAATACTATTATTGCAACCGTTGCGATAAATATTTCTCGGATATCGAGGGCTTGCACGAGATAACGGCGGAAAGCACTGTTATAGCTCCCCTCGACCACAGCTGGGGCAATTGGGTGACGGATAAAGCCGCCGCTTGCGAAGAAGACGGGCTCCGCCATCGCACTTGCGAAAGGTGTGATGCACGGCAGGAGGAAACGATAGCCGCCACCGGTCACAGCTATAACTCGACCACTCACGTCTGCTCCGTTTGCGGGGACATTGAGGAAACGCAGAATCTCACCTTTGCGCTCGCTTCGCCCCAAGTGTATCCGGGCGGCTCGTATGTGCTCACCTCTACGGGCAGCAATAAGGGCGAGGTGGTCTTGCCCGCAACATATAACGGCAAACCCGTTACGGGCATAGCAAGCGGCGCCGTTTTAAGCGGAGTTACGAGCGTGCAGATACCGAATACGCAGACTTTCTACATATACGGCGGCGCATTGGCGGATACGGTCAGCTGTATCAACTACTTGGGCGATATAGACGGCTGGGCGCAGCTGTACTTTGAAAGCGGCTGGGCGCAGGGTAAATATACCTTATATACTTTAAGCGACAGCAGCTTTGCCGCGGCGAAAGACGTGACGATCACCTGCAATTACGTCGCCGCCTATGCCTTTGAAAACAACGCCGGCTTGGGAGCGGTCACGCTCAGCGGCGTGGATAGGGTGGAGCAATTTGCATTCGCTCAATCTTCCGTCACCTCATTCAATTCGGGCGGCATAAGCGCGCTGGGGTACGGCGCTTTCGCCGGGTGCGATAAGCTTGCGAGCGCGGATCTTTCTTCTTCCTCGATAGCGGCGATAAACGCCATGACTTTCTCCGGGTGCAATTTGAGCGAACTCAAACTGCCCGCAACTTTGACGAGCGTGGCGGCTTCCGCCGTGCCCGTTCAGCCTGCCAAGCTCACCTTTGCGGGAACGAGTGAACAGTGGTCAAGCGTTACGATAGGCGCGGGAAATGCGCTGGAAAACGCGATATGTGAGGTGGGCGCATGAGCAGGAGAATAACGGCATTTTCAGCCATATTGCTCGCGGCGGCGCTCCTTTTGGGCGCGGCGGCGTTCGTATGGGTGAACGGCGTGGGCGGCGCCGGCGCGGAAACTACGGTAGAGCCGATAGATATATATATGGACGACGACCCTTGGGTGTGGTCCTCCGCCGCGTTGGACAGCCCGCCCGAAGAAAAAACGCTCGTATTTGAAAATTACAACGGCGACGAATCCCTTGACGATCGCATGGTGGAATTCACCCGCCGCGTGCTCGGTTCGTGGAGTACCGGTTGCAGCATAGTTTTGCGCACCGCGCACGATGACATTCCCGCGCTCTTCGGCTATCCCGATATGAGCTATTCCGAATTCAAGGAAAAATTCAACGCCGTGCAGGACGGCGTGAAGAGTATGTGGGACGCAATCTCTAAGCGCATATGGACTAAGGTAAGGCAGCGCGTGGGCGACAAGTATGCGGACTATACCGGGCTTTATACTTGGTGGGAAAACGGCTTTACCATCTCTTATCAAGAAGGCGGCACAAGTTACGACTATTCCCAATACACCATGATGTTAAGCCCGCGTTACGGCGGCTACCGTGACAGTGTGGCAGAGCAGCGCAAGGTAAGGCAGTACGTGGAAGGGCTCTTTGCCACAGGCGGCGAATTTTACAACTATCGTTACGATCAGGACCTTGCCACGGACTTGGAGCGCCGCATCGCCTTGTGGACCATCACCAGGCGCGCAAGATACAGGGAACTGCCCCGCGAATCCATAGCGGACGGACTTTGGGGCGACGGTATGGCATGCGACGCATTTTCCGATTTCAGCCTGCTTTTGGGCTTTTGGCTGGGCTTGGATACTAATACGATAGGCGGCTTATACGGGTCGATAGGGCACGAATGGAACAGCGTGCGTATCGGCAGATATTGGTACGCCATGGATAACACCGGCTCGGCGGACGCCGATCCCGACGGCTGGAACTTGGCGGGCAGCACGGATGAATGGTATAATTCGCAATACAAGGAACAAGGCGCGGAAGAAATCCCCGAATACCGCGCGGCTCATCAGCGCTGGGAAAACTCTTACAGGACGGATCTTGCAAACGGCAATGTGATAGACTCCGGCAGGATAAACACCCTAGAAGGCGGTCAGCTCACATGGACGCTCGATAACGGCATTTTGCGCATAACGGGTGAGGGCACCATGCGCGACTTCGTCACGGAAAACGAGGTGCCTTGGCGCAGCTATGTGGGCAATATAAAGGGCATAGAGATCGCCTCGACCGTTAAAAACGTGGGCGCAAACGCCTTTGCCGCCTGCATGGGCGTGACGAGCAAGAGTGAATCGGTAGTACTCCCCCACGGCATAAAGCTGGGCGAGGCGGCTTTTTCCGACTTGAAGACGGAAAGCGCCACCGGCATGGCATACCTGCGCCTCAGCGGCACGGGCATAAGTTACCAAGGTAGGGCGCTCACTTTCGACGAGCTCGTCGCCACCGCCGCCTACGGCTCTGCCAACGCGGCGCAGAGCGACGTGACCTTCTTCTACCGCACGGCAGGTGAGGAAGGAGAAAAGTTTGTTCAGGGCACGCCGGAAAATGCCGGCACCTATGAAGTGTACGGCAAAATAAGGGCAAAGAGCGTAAACGGCGTGAGCTATTCCGAATACACCTCCCAATCGGTCACCGTGGTGATATCTCCCTGCGAAATACACGTCGTCAGTATTACATTGGAAAACGATATCAAGATCTACGACGGCACTGACGACGCGGTTATCAAATACGTCGGCTTCAACACATCCGAATACCCCACATACGATTCCTCCAAGCGCCTTCAGCTGGGCAGGGACTTCACCGTTACGGGCAGATACGCCTCGTCGCAAGTGGTGCACAATTCTTCCGATGGTTCGGCGGGCATACAGAACGTGTATATCAAGGAGATAACCATGCTCGACACCTTGCCGGGTAAGAATTACAAGATAGTTTACAACAGCTCCCCCATGGGTGATTTAAGTCAAAGGATAGTGCATAAAACGCTCACTAAGGAGATGTTCGATCCCATCCCCGATCAAAAGTGGACGGGCAAGCAAATAACCCCCGCCGTCATGATAGAAAAGGGCGAGAGCGCGATACTCTTCCCCTCCGATTTCACCGTGACGTACGGCGAAAACACGGCTGAGGGCAAGGGGTATGTGTATATCACGGCAAATTACGCCACCGGCAATTACGAGGGCGAGATAACGCTGGAATTTGATATATCCAAAGCGGCTCCGCAAGCTAGCTCGCCCACCCTTGTTTTAAAGGATAACCCTTCTTATATGTACGACGGAGAGGCGCTTTCTAACGAGGATTTGATTCAAACGGCGCTATACGGCTCTGTTACCCCCGGGAGCGGCGACATAACCGTTAGCTTCCGAAGAGCGAATACGCAGGACGAATTCACAACGGGTACCCCCGTGAACGCGGGCAGTTACGAGGTGCAAGTCACCATGCGTGCCCGCGCCGCAGGGGGCAAAAACTTCACTTCCGCCTCCGCAAAGATGAGCGTTACCATCACAAAAGCGCCCCTCGCCATAACGCCGAACGACCAAACCGCAGTATACAGTTACAATTACGATTTGCCCTCCTTTACCGCCGTGTGGAGCGGTTTGCAGGGCAAGGACACGAGCGGGGAAGTGGGCTTACTCTCCTTCGCCATTCAAGGCTATTCGCGAGGACAGCCCGTGGGGGACTACCCCATAACGGTCTCCTTAAGCAGGCAGGGCGGTAAGGTGGATAACTATGAGATCACCTTTAATCATGGCACTCTCACCGTCACCCCTAGAGAAGTGAGCTTGAAGTGGGAAAATACGGAAGGCAGAACGGCGGGCGACGGCAAGACGGTCACCGCCACCGCCGGCAATATATATGTCAACAGCTTAGACAGCGTTCAAGTCGTGGTGGAGGGCGGCGATATCGACACTCCCGGCACTCACACCGCCACCGCCGTGCGCCTCACCGGAAACGGAGCAACAAACTACAAGCTCCCCGCAAACGCGAGCGTGGAGTACGTCATCCCCGCGCCCCAGGGCGGGATGTCCGCTAGCATGGATTCCTCTTATACCTACGGCGAGCAAATGCAAGTGCAAGTATACGTTCCCGCGGCAAGCGGCAGCGTAACCCTTGTGGCGCAAACGCAATACGGCGATATAACCCTTGCAAGTCAAGAGGTGAGCGAAACAAGCTTCACCCTCACATATGACACTACGGCAAAACTCCTCCTTCCGGGCGAGTACACCTTTAAGGTGAAGTACGCAAGCGGCGACGAGAGCGCGGAATACACTCTGCAAAGCGCCCTTACCGCCCGCACCCTCACCGTGAGCAAGACTTCCTCCGCCCCCGCAATAAGCGGAGCGGCGGACGGCGATTTAAGCCTGCTCACCCTAACGTATAAGACGAGCGGAAGTTCTTTCTACGATATCCGTCTGCACGACAAGGACGGCGTGACTTCCGCCTTCTACACGCTTAACAAGAGGGTGATATAGTTAAAAAAAGCGCAAGCATCGCGGCGGCTGCCTATCGGGCGGCCGCTTTTTTATGCGGTAAGAAAATTGTAAGAAAGTTTTCATAAGGGCGCAAGAAAGTATTGTTACAATGTAATTGCAAAAGCAAAAGGAGGCTTATTTATGGGCGTTATCATAGCACTTACGGGCGGCAGCGGACATATGGGCACCGCCGTCACCAAGCAGTTGAAGACGTTGAAGGGCGTGGACGAGATAAGGTTTTTAATGCTCAACCACAGGCATGAGCACAGGTTCTTCGCCAAGGCAAAGCGCGGCGCGACCTGCCGCATGGTGCCCATATACGGCAGCATAGCGGATAAGGAAAAGTGCCGCAAGCTGGTGGAAGGGGCGGATTATGTGATAAATCTGGCGGCGGTGATCCCTCCGCATTCGGATAAGGACCCTCAGGCGAGCTATGAATGCAACTGGATAGGCGCAAAAAACATCGCCGACTGCGTTTACGAGGCGAATCCTCAGCCCAAGCTCATCCACTGCTCCACGGTGGCGGTATACGGGCATCGCAACTATCTGCACCCGTGGGGAAGGGTGGGCGATCCCTTGCTCGTTTCCCCCTTCGATAACTACGCCGCGCACAAGAAGAAGGGCGAAAGATACATCTTGGAGCGCGGAATAAAGACGTGGGCGGTCGTTCGCCAAACGGGAATGCTCTACAAAAACTTGCTCTTTTGCAACCTCAACGACGGACTTATGTTCCACACCTGCTTAAACGTGCCGCTCGAATGGGCGAGCGATACCGATAGCGGCAGGCTGATACACAACATAATAGAAAAGGATATGAAGGGGGAGTGCGACGACTTCTGGCGCAAGTGTTACGACATAGGCGGCGGAGACGGCAACCGCAACACGGGCTTTGAAACCTTCGACGACTGCTTCAAAGAGCTGGGGCTGGACACCAAAAAGGTGCTCTCGCCCGAATGGCACTCCATCCGCAACTTCCACGGCATATGGTTCGAAGACAGCGACGTGCTGGAAGACATGTTCCACTTCCGGCACGACAAAGCCACCACTTATTGGAAGGAGGTCTTCGACTCCCGCCCCTTCTTCCGCCTTGCCAAGATAATGCCGGAAGGGCTCATCTCCCGCCTGTTTTTAAGGCGGCTGCTTAAAGATTACAACGCGCCGCGCAAGTGGATAGCCGACGGTGAGAAGGGACTTATAAAGGCGTATTTCGGCGCCACGCTTAACGTGGACTGCCTCATCACCGATTGGAAGGACTACCCCCTGCTTGCGGAAGGCAGAGTGGTGGGCGGCAGCGTGGACTACAACGCCATGCGCGACGTGCACAACGTCAAGGCGATGGGCATGCACCTCAACCACGGCTACAACGAGGACAAGCCGGAGAGCGAGCTGGACATAGAGGACATGAAGGAAGCCGCGCGCTTCCGCGGAGGCGAGTGCCTTTCGCAGACGATGGTGAAGGGCGATTTATACACCCCCTTAAAGTGGCGCTGCCACGACGGGCACGAGTTCACCGCCACGCCGTACACGATAATTAAGGCGGGGCATTGGTGCGAAGAGTGCGAACCGCTCGGGCAGTGGGACTTCGATAGGCAGGCGCGCTTTTCCCCCTTCTACGCTCAGGTGTGGTACGATACTCACGCCAGGGGCGAAAAGTATGTGTATTACTACGATAAGGATGGCAAAGCCACCTATAAGACATTTGAGTGAGGATGAGTATGAAGAGTGTGGGTATTTATTGTTTTTCCGCAACGGGGAACACCCTAAGAGTGTGCAATTTGATAAAAGAGCAGCTTAGCGGTTTGGGCGCGGAAGTGAAGATAATCAAAGTGGAGGACGGCTTAAACGAGGAGAACTCGCCGCTTTTATTCGACGCGTTCGCGGTGGCATATCCCGTCCACGGCTTCAACGCGCCGCAAAACGTGATAGATTTCGTCAAGCAATTCCCTCAAGGGAGCAAGGGGTATTACATAATAAAAAGCTCGGGCGAGCCCGCCCCCGCCAACCGCGATTCCTCCCACCAAATAGTGAATATTCTGGGCAAGAAGGGGTATGAACTTATGGACGAATTTCATTACGTCATGCCCTATAACATGATCTTCCGCCACAGTCAGGACATGGTGGACATGATGTGGAAGAGGGCGGCGGAGGCCGCACCCTACGACGCCAAGGAGATATTCGAGGGCGGCAGGGGAGAGATAAAGCAAAAGCTGCGCCACAAGTTTATCTCCCGCCTCTTCACCGTGGAGCACGGCGGCATGCGCATCATAGGCAGGGGCTTTAAGGTGGACATGGAAAAGTGCATAAAGTGCGGCAAGTGCGTAAAAAACTGCCCCGTGCACAACATAACTTTCGACGGGGAAAAGTTTACTTTCGGAAAAAAGTGCCTGGGCTGTGTGCGCTGTTCCTTCAACTGCCCGGTGAACGCGATAAAGATCTCTATATTGGAAGGGTGGAAGGTGAACGGACCTTACAAGATAGGCGAGCAAAAGGAGTACGACGAGAGCAAGGTGTGCAGGTATTGCAACAAATCCTATAAGCAATACTTCACCCGCACGGGCGGAAACAGCATTTATTCGGCGGATAAAGCGGAATAAAACTTTTGCCGTATTGACTATGGGCGCGCAAATATGCTAAACTTAATTCGAAATCATAATCGGGTGATAAAATGGAGAACAAAAAGATATTAGTTGCAGAAGACAATACCGAAATGTCGGATATGGTGCGCAATTATCTGCTCAAAGCGGGGCATACCGTATATCAGGCATTCGACGGATTGCAGGCGATCGACCTCGCCAAGGCGGTCAAGCCCGACCTCATCCTGCTGGACATCATGATGCCCATATGCGACGGCTTTGAAGTGTGTGAAACGGTGCGCAAGTTCATGAACGTGCCCATCATCATAATCTCCGCCATGGTGGATGAGGACACCAAGCTGAGGATGTTCGACCTGGGCGCGGACGACTACATGACCAAGCCCTTTTCCTTTAAGGAGATGGTCATGCGCGTAAACGCACAACTAAGGCGTTACTACGAGTTCTCTCCCGTCAAGCAGAACAAGCGCACATACGGCAGGCTCACCATATGCTCGGATAGGTTCGAAGTGAAGGTGGACGGGGAGGAGATAAACCTTTCCTCCACGGAATTCCGCCTGCTCGACTTTTTGACGAGCAACGAAAACCGCATTATGACCAAGCAGCAGATAATCGACGCCGTTTGGGGAGAAGACGATTACATAGACGAAAATACGGTGGCAGTCACCATCTCCCGCCTTAGGGATAAGCTGAACAAGCTGGGCGTGAACGGCATCGTCACCGTGTGGGGATTCGGCTACAAATGGCAAGTTTTATAGTCAACGACTATATTTTGCAGGAGATCGACCGCATCTATCTGGGCAAGGACTTGGATAAGCCCGTAAAGATACGCGGCAACGTTCGCCAGCGCAAACTGCTCTACCACTTGAACGACGCCCGCCTGCACCTGCTGCAAGAGCGCGCCAAAGTGTCTAAGCAGCTGGAATACGCCTCCGTCACGGTGGCGGGCGTATTGCACGACTTAAAAACGCCCATGGCGCTCATCGCCGGCTATGCCGAATGCGCGCAGGACGGGGTGGGGGACAAGGACTACCTTCAGCTCATCCGCGACACGGTTGACAAGCTGCAATCGATAGTCGACAGCGTCTCCGTCCCCAAACCCTTCGCCGCACGCGACGATATCGACGTGAAGGAGTTCGTAAGCGCGCGCCCCTTCTTTTACGCCATATTCAACCGCTACCGCGACATGGTGGAAGAGCGCGGCATAAAGTACGTCATCGGCAGGCTGCCCGGTATAACCAAGTGGTATTGCCGCACCTCTGCAATAGTGGGCATGTATGTGAATAAAAAGCTCATCGACAGGGTGGTGCAGAACATCGTCACCAACGATTTGCGCTATACTCCCCGCGGCGGCATGATAAGGGTAATTTTCAGCAAGGGCAGGCAGTACTTTTATATCAAGGTTTCCGATACCGGTTCGGGCATAAAACAGGCGGACGTCCCCTTCATTTTTGACCGCGGCTTCCGTTCGGATTCCTCCGGCAGCGGCAACAAGGGTTTGGGACTTTACATGGCAAAGGACATAGTCGTGCGCCACGGCGGAGAGATAAGCGTAAAGAGCAAGGAGGGCAAGGGCACAACTTTCATCATAAAGCTGCCCATCGTACCCCTAGTGAAGTAAAAAATTATGGATATAACGGGATGTACCGTTATATTTTTTGCTTTTTTGCATTGAAGCGGTTGCGGCAAAGTATTAAAATAAAAGAAGAAAGCACAAGGGGAAAGTTATGATAGTAACGGGAAAACAACTTTTGGCAAAGGCAAAGGAGGGCGGCTATGCCGTCCCTGCGCTCAACGTGGATAATTTAGAGAGCGTGCTCGGCGTGCTCCGCGCGGTGGAGGAAACGGGCAAGAGCGTGATAATTCAAACCATCCCCCGCACCCTGGCATACGGCGGCACGGGCACTTATATCGCCATGATAAGGGCGCTTTACAAGGGCGGCGCGGATATCTGCGTCCACCTCGACCACGGCGGCGATGAGGAGATCTGCAAAAAGTGCATACAGAAAGGGTATACTTCCGTCATGATCGACGGCTCCGCGCTCCCCTACGAAGAAAACGTAAAACTCACTTCTAGGGTGGCTGCAAACGCACATAATAGCGGCGTAAGCGTGGAAGGAGAGCTGGGCACGATAGGCGGCAAGGAGGAAACGAGCGGCAAGGTGAGCTACACCGACCCATACGAGGCGCGCGACTTTGCCCAAAGCACTAAGGTGGACAGCCTCGCCGTGGGCGTGGGCACGGCGCACGGCGTATACAAGGGCACTCCGCACATCGCGGTGGAAAGGATAGAGGAGATCGCCTCCCTCACCCCCGTCCCGCTCGTCCTTCACGGCGCAAGCGGACTTTCCGATGAAGTGGTGCGTGCCTGCATAAGGGCGGGCATATGCAAGATAAACTTCGCCACTCAGCTCAGGCAGGCGTTCACCGCGGGATTGAGGCGCGCCCTGGCGGAAGACGAAAAGGTCTTCGACCCCAAAGCGTATATGCCGCAGGCTATAGAGGAAGTGAAAAACGCCGCGATCGGCATAATAAAACTGTGTTACGGCGAGTAAGGAAAGCGCCCGCAGGTCGGGCGCAATTTTTTATTTTATAAGGCGCAGATCGTCGCCGTTTATCCTCTTGAAGGAAGAATAATTCTTGTTGAAAAGGCGGGAGTAGATGCGCTCGCCGTACCTGTCCAAAATGGCGCCGCTATCCAAATTCGTGGTTATCATCACGGCTTTGCCTTCTGAAAAGCGGGTGTCGAATATGTCGTACATATATTCTATCGTCACGTTCTTATATATCTGCTCCGTGCCCAAATCGTCTATCATGAGCATGTCGGCGTTGAGGAGTTCGTCGAGTATGTGCGCCTTTGCGGCAAGGTCGGAGGTGTGATATTCCAGCAATTTTTTATTGAACTTGAACGCGGTCGTGAACAGTACGGAAAAGCCCCTGTCCGCCAAGGCGTTGCCCGTCGCCGCCATAAGGCAGGTCTTTCCGCTGCCCACGTTGCCTGAAAGGATTAGGCTTTTTATCCTGCTTTGGGGGAATTCGCGCGCGTATTTTTCCAGCAGAGCATAGGCTTTTGCAAGCGTTTGACTTTGACTGCACGCCATTTTCGCAACCTTATTGTCGGAAAATTTAAAGGGCGGCAGACAGCCGCGGCTGCGCGATTTCACCAGCTTTTCAAAAAGTTCCTTCACGCACTCACAGCGCGTCCCGTCCTCGCGCCTGCCCGTGTCCTTGCAAATAGGGCAGGTGAATACGGGGGTGATGTGCAAGCCGCGCTCGCTCAGCCACTTATCGCGCTTTGCGCTCGCGTCTTTCAGCCGCCGCTCTTCTTTTTCCTCCCTCTTGCCCTGCGAGCGGGCGAAGGACGTGGAAAGGGTGAGCCGCCTCACCTCGCTATCGAGTGCGGCAAAGTCCTCGTACTTTTTAGCCTCGGCATAATCGCGTTCGGCGTTTAAAAAAGCACGCTCGCGGCGCGTCTTCATTATTTCCGCTATCCTGCTTTGCAAGTTTTCCATAATCAAAAGTCGTCAAAATCGTCCGGATTGCCCAAAAAGGCGTCCAGCTGCTGTTTTGTGTAAGTGCGTTCGCCCTCGAACTTCTTGCCTTTGGGCGTATCGCCCGCACTCTTTGCCTGTTCCAAAGTGGTTATGTTCTGCCTCTTCCAATTCGCCAAGGTGTTGCCCACGTGTGACATGGCGTTCGCCCTGCCTTGCGCCAGCGTTGCTGCGTATAATATCACCTCGTCGTCGAAGCCCCAATTGTCCGCCCACACGGCGTAAAGGTCGCGGTCGTTCATCGTAACGGTGCGCGAACTGCCCGTGGCGGATATCACCTTGCCTATAATTTCGTCGCGCGCGGCGCAGCTTGCCAAATATTCGTCTATCGCCCCCGCGCTCAGGCACCCTTCCTTTAACATCTTGTTCACGGTGGCGTTCATGCCCTCAAGCGTTTTTACTCCGCGGATAAAGCATTGATCGGCTATCTTCAAAAGAGCTTCCCGCTCAAAGCCCTTTGCAAGCCAGGGTGAAACGTACACTTCCGCCGCCTGGTCGGGATTTTCGCACCACAAGCCCATGCGCTTGTATATCTCCCTTGTCAGCGTGCGCAGCTTGCGCCTGTTTTCGTTGTAGGCGTCTATCTCGCTCACGGTGAACAGGGATAGGCGGAAGTACATGTCCAGCAGGCTGTCCAGCTTGTTCATGCCGCCCTTGTTCTTGCAGCTCGCCGCCACGTGCAGAATGACTTCGTCCGTAAAGCCCCAGCTCTCCGTCCACTTCATATAAGTCTGCTTGTCGTCGAAATCGGGCGCGCCCTTCCTGCCCAGCGCCGCCATCAGCTTGCGCAGCTTGTCGGAATTTTCCTCCATCTGCCTTATCTTTTCTTCCGCCTGTTCGGGCGTTCTTATCCCTTGATTTATCCAATCGCGCGCACAGGTAAGGATATATGACCAGTTCACGCTCTCGCCCTTGCCGCCCACGCAATACGCCGCTATCATCACTATCAGCTCGTCCGGCACCTTGTTTGAGGAGATAAAATCGTAATACCTCTCGTATTCGGTGGGCGTTATCATGCGGTGAGGGTAGAGCGCTTGCAACTGCGCGTTGAAGTCGGTGAATCTGCCCGCCTTGAATTTGCGCACCTTGCCGCCCACCTCGCGCGGATGGTTGTATACCACCGCCAAAGGCGACGCGGACGTTATGGTAACAAGCCCCGTTTCCTTCCAATAATCAAAAGCCTGCTCCACCACGGAAAGGGGCAAGGAGAGATATTCCGCCATAGCCTGTGCGGAATTTATCGATTCGTCTTGCAAAGAGCACACATATAAGCCGAGCAAGTAAACTTTTACGTAATCGCCCTTGGCTTCGGGCAGCCATTCGGTGATGAACTTGTTATCCACCGCGCAAAACCCGTTCAAGCCCCAGCGGGCGCTTAAAGCACAAAATGCCATATTTTCCTCCCGTGAAAGTATTGTAGCATAAATGGAGAGGAAGAGCAAGTGAATGATGATTTTTTCAAGTCGCAAAGTAATTGTTTGCGAAGCGTTAGCGACTTGAAAAAATCGTGATATTTTTCGGAAGATAAAGATTATGAATTAAGCGAAAGTTGCTCTGCTTCCGAAAAGTGATATTTTTTGGCAGATAGACAATTCTCCGTGATCTGCTTTTCGTGTGCCAAAAAGTGATATGCGCCCTCAAACCGCGGAGCGACGAGAGGGCGCGTGATATTTTTGGACATACAGCCGCAAGCGGCGCTGTCCAAAAGTTAAGGTGCCGCAGGCGCATTTACACTTTTTTCTTCAATAAATACACCGCTTTATAAGTGCCAAAAGTGGAAATTTGCCTGTCAAATTTCTTTGTGCGGCAGCAGATTATGTTGCGATACCTGAAAAGCATTTATTACTTATCCGCTTATAAACTATCGATACCTGAAAGGTAGGGTGAGCACAACTATGCCCCTCAAACCGCGGAGCGACGAGAGGGCGCGTGGAGATTTGCCCGCAAATCTCTTTGCGCGGCAACAGATACAGTAACGATACCCGATATGTAACTAATCTTTCCGCATATGAACTAGCGATACCCATTCACGCAGGGCAAGCGCAACTATTTTTGGACATACAGCCGCAGAGCGGCGCTGTCCCAAAGTTGCGGTGCCGCAAAGCGCATTTACACTTGCTTGGTCTTATTGCGAAAGTATCACTCTACCATAACTATAATAAGAAAGGTATCACGAAATCAATGTATCGCTTGTAACACGCAAAGTAACGCAATGACCGATAAAACGCCGCTTTAATGTGTGCCACAAACGCACCGCAGAGAAGTGCCCTTATGCTAGGAAAGGTGCAAAAATCGGAAATGAGCGTACTCGGCGTACGTGATTTTTCGATTTTTGTGCCTTGACACCGCAGAAGGGTGCTTATATGCGGTGCCCGCGTGTGACTGCAATTAGGCTCTAATTGCAGTCCTCTACGATAAACATATCGTAGCTAAAACTTTCCACGAAGTAGGAGGGGTAAAAGCGCGCATTATGAAAGCGTATGAAGTTATGGAAGTGCTGAGGCAGTACCACGGGGGTGGGGATGTCCAGCTTGTCGCAGATGTCGCGCAGGGCGGCGTGGAAGGAGTCCTCGTCGTAAAACATTTCGCCCGAATACATCATATCCTTTGCCACTTTCCCGTCACGGGTGACTTTTGCCCAAATTCTCACATATTTTTCCATACGGCAATTATAGCATATTTTTATTGTAAGTAAAAGCGATTTGCATGATATGCCGCGCAAAGTGCGGCGCAGAGAGGGCGCGGGCGTTTGAAAGGAGAAAAATACAAAAAGCCGCACATCCGTCGATTGAGCAAAACCCTTTATTTCGCAGGCGGCGCATAGCGCAAGTTTTAGTGGGAAAAACAGTTGACAAAATTTCTTTTATGCAATAAAATGTTATATACTTATGTGTTAAGGAGGCAAAAAGGTGGAAAAGACGGTATCCCCGGCCATCATCAAGCGTCTGCCCAGGTACTACCGCGTTATCACCCATCTTGATGGGGAAGGACAGACGAAAGTTTCTTCTAAAGTCATCGCCCAGCTTATGGATATCACCGCGTCGCAAGTGAGGCAGGATTTTTGCTCCTTCGGCGGTTACGGTCAGCAGGGCTACGGTTACGACGTGAAGAAGCTCAAGGCGGAACTTGAAAATATCATGGGGCTGAACAAGATGCACAACATGATAATCATCGGCGCGGGCAACATAGGCAGGGCGCTTGCCGGCTATAAGGGCTTTGGGGAGGCTTTTAAGGTGACGGCGGTCTTCGACATCGCGCCCGAAGGCATCGACTTAAAGGGCGTGCAGGTGCTCGGCATGGATAAGCTGAATGACTATTGCGCCCAAAACAAGGTGGATATTGCCGTGATAGCAACGCCGCGTTCTGCGGCTGCGGAAGTGGCGCAGGCGGTGGTGGACGCCGGCGTTAAGAATATTTGGAATTTTGCCCCCGCGGAGCTGGACTTGCCCGGCGACGTGGTGGTGGAAAACATATCTATGAGCGAAAGCCTTTATGTGCTTAGCTATTACATGAACCGACAGGAGGGGTAAAATATGGCAAATGAGTTTTATATAACTCAAAAAGGTCTCGACGAGCTGAAAGATAAGCTCAACGACTTAAAGCTGAACAAGCGTCCGGAAGCTTCTGAAAGGATAAAGCAAGCCAGGGAATACGGCGACTTATCGGAAAATGCGGAATACGACGCCGCCAAGGACGAGCAGGCGATGATCGAAGCGGAGATCAAGAAGATAGAAGCGCAGATAGAAAACGCCGTCGTCATCGAGGAAGTGCAGGGCAGCAAGACGGTGACCATAGGCTGCACGGTCACGCTTTTGGACCTTGCTTACAACGAAGAAGAAGAGTGGACGATAGTGGGCACGAGCGAAGCTTCCTTCAGCGAACACAAACTGAGCAACGATTCCCCCCTTGCAAAAGCCATCATCGGAGGCAAGAAGGGCAGCGTGGTGGAAGTGACGGACGTTGCCGAACCTTATAAGGTAAAGATACTCGAGATCAAGTAACAATCATTCCGCACGGGCGGAGAGCAAAAGAGGTATAACATGGAAAAGGACGAACTTCAAGAATTGGGCGAAGCCATACGTATTCGCCGCGAAAAGCTGGCAGCCCTTGTGGCGGAGGGGCGCGATCCCTTCAAAATCGTGAAATTCGATAAGAATGCCGAAAGCGCGGACATAAAGGAAAAGTATTCCGAATACGAGGGCAAAGAAGTGAAGATTGCGGGGCGCATGATAGCAAAACGCGTCATGGGCAAGGCAAGTTTCGCCAAAGTCTTGGACTTCAAGGGCACCATCCAGATATACGTCAGCCGCGACGATTTGGGCGAAGAAGCCTATGCCGAATTCAAAAAGTCGGATATAGGCGACGTCATCGGCGTTACGGGCGTCGTTTTCACCACCAAGACGGGTGAAATTTCCGTGCACGCCCACGCCATCGAGCTTTTGGCAAAGTCGCTCATGCCCCTGCCCGAAAAATATCACGGCTTGAAGGATACCGACACGCGCTACCGCCAGAGGTATGTCGACCTCATCGCCAATCCCGAGGTGAAGGAAGTGTTCGTAAAGCGCAGCAGGATAATAAGCTGCATCCGTTCCTTCCTCGATTCCCGCGGATATATCGAGGTGGAAACGCCCATCCTCAACACGATAGCCGGCGGAGCTTCCGCCCGCCCGTTTATCACGCACCACAACACGCTGGATATGGATATGTTCATGCGCATCGCCCCCGAGCTTTATTTGAAGAGGCTCATCGTGGGCGGCTTTGAAAAGGTGTATGAAATAGGCAGGCTCTTCCGCAACGAGGGCATGGATCCCAAGCACAATCCCGAATTCACCACGGTGGAGCTGTATCAGGCGTATGCGGACTACAACACGATGATGGACCTCACCGAACAGCTCTTCGGCTACATTGCGGACACGGTGTGCGGCACGCGCAAGATAACCTATCAGGGCGTGGAAGTGGATCTCACTTCCCCTTGGCGCAGGCTCACCATGACGGAGGCGGTCAAGGAGTACGCGGGCATAGACTTTGCCGAAACGGACGTAAACAAGCTGGCGGGGCAGGTAAAGGCGCTGGGCGTGGAACTGCCCAAGGAGCTCACCTGGGGCAGGCTGCTTTACGAGGTATTCGACAGGGTGGTGGAAGAAAAACTCGTTCAGCCCACCTTCATCCTCGATTACCCGGTGGAAGTTTCCCCGCTTGCAAAGAAGAAGGCTTCCGACCCCCGCCTTACCGAAAGGTTTGAATTCTTCATCACCGCGCGCGAGATGGGCAACGCCTTCTCCGAACTCAACGACCCGCTCGATCAGCGCGAGCGCTTCCTGGCGCAGGTGAAGGAGAGGCAGAAGGGCGACGACGAAGCGCAGATGATGGACGAAGATTACGTCAATGCGCTCATGTACGGGCTCCCTCCCACGGGCGGATTGGGCATAGGCGTGGACAGGATGGTCATGTTCTTCACCGACCAAGCCAGCATCAGGGACGTGCTGCTCTTCCCCACGATGAAGCCCATCAAAAAGGACTGATGAAAACAACTAGCTTGAATATAAAAGCGCCGCTGTATCAAGCGGTGCTTTTGCTTAATAAAAAGGACAAGGCGCGCTTTCATATGCCCGGTCACGGCGGGGAGGGGAGCGGACTTTTCGCAAGCGCGAAATACGACCTCACCGAGCTCGACGGGCTGGACAATCTGCACTCCCCCCGCGGGGTGATAAAGGAGGCGGAGCAGCTGCTCGCCGCCGCCTATAAGTGCGGCAGGGCGTACATCTTCACCTGCGGAGCAACCGCCTGCATGCACGCCGCCCTCGCGTATGCGCGCACGCGCGGAGATATATTGTTTACGGGGGAGATGCATTTTTCCTTCTTCTCCGGCTTGCAGCTCATGGGTTTAAGGGCGGAATACGTGCCGAGGGAGGAGCTCAAAGAGCGGCTTGCGCGCGGCGCGGGCAGCTTGTTCTTCACCTCTCCCGACTATTTGGGCAGACTGAACGGCGGGGAGGAGATCGCCCGCCTTTGCAAAAGCGCGGGAGTGCTCTGCGCGGCGGATTCCGCGCACGGGGCGCACTTTGCCTTCTCCGAACTGCTGCCAAAATCGCTCACGCAGACTGCGGACATAGCGATAGTTTCCATGCACAAGACGATGGACGTCTTCGGCGGCGGCGCCGTGCTGTGCGCAAACGGGGAGTGCGCGGATAAGCTGGCGGCGTACCGCTCGCTCGTGCACACCACGTCCCCTTCCTACCTCACCATGGCGTCGATCGACTGCGCGCGCGCCGTGTGGGAGAGGGACGGGGAGAAGTTTTATAAGGATATAGCAAGCGCAATATCTTCTCTCGCCCTGCCGAGCGGATATAAAAAAGAGGAGTCGGACGATCTCTCCCGCCTGGTGATAAATTGCGGAGGGGATGCGCAGGACGTGAGCGAAAGGTTGCAAAGGCGCGGCATATATTGCGAAGCCGCCATGGGCGATAAGCTGGTGCTGATAGTCACCCCTCACAACGTAGGCAAGCTGGGGGAGCTGGCGCAAGCTCTTGCATCGATAACGCCCAAGCCCTTTGCACCCGTGCCCCGCCTTAATTTGAAAAAGAGCGGAAGGAGCGGCGGCGCGCTGAGCGTGCGCGCGGCGGAGGAGTGCGCGGGGGCGGTGTGCGGCGCGGATATCTGCCTTTATCCGCCGGGCGTGCCCGTCATTTTCAGGGGGGATATTTTGGACGAAAACGCCGTGCAATTCATAAAGGAATATGCTTATCGCTTATCTCCGCTTGCATACGGCGGGGTAATTGTGTTAGAATAAATTTATGTCGAGAGGAAAATTCGTAACGATAGAAGGGTGTGAAGGCGTGGGTAAAACCACGCAGGTGCAGCTGCTGAAAGAAAAATTCGCCGGCCGCAAGGACGTACTGTTCTTGCGCGAGCCGGGCGGCACCGCCATATCCGAGAGCATACGCAAAATAATCCTGGACGTGAACAACAAGGAGATGTGCGGACTGTGCGAAGTGCTGCTCTATTCCGCCTCCCGCGCCCAGCTCGTGGAGCAGGTGATAAAGCCCGCGCTTGATAGCGGCGTGACCGTCATATGCGACAGGTTTACCGACTCCACCTTGGCGTATCAGGGCTATGCGCGCGGCTTGGGCGAGGAGAGGGTGGAAACGCTCTCCGGCATAGCGTGCGCGGGACTTACCCCGGACGTTACGATTTTTTTGGACTTAAATCCCGCGGCGGCTTTCTCCCGCAAGGGCGGCGCGGACAAGGCCGACCGCTTGGAGCAGGCGGGGGAGCAGTTCCACAGCCGAGTATACGAAGGATATAAGCGCATAGCGGAAAAATATCCCGAACGCGTGGTGAGCGTGCCCGCGGGCGGGAGCGTGGAGCAGGTGCACGAGCAGATAATGCGCGTGCTCAGGCAGAGGGGCGTTTTATGATAGACTATTCCGCCCTATTATACGACAGCAAGCCGCTGGAGATATTCAAGAAGGACAAGAGCGAGGGGGAGCTCTCCCACGCTTACGCTCTGTTCGGCGACGACCCGGACGCCATGGAGTGGCTGCTGCGCGAGATGGTCAAAGTCGCCGTGTGCAAAAAGGGCGGCTGCGGGGAGTGCCAAGCGTGCAGGGCGCTGGAAGGCGGCGTGCATCCGGACGTGAGATTTTACGATTCCCGTTTGGACGTGCGCGACGTGAACGAGCTGCTGGAAGACTGCGCCAAGTACTCCGTGGAGGGCGGCTTGAAGGTGTACGTCATCTTTCAGCTGGACAAGACTCTCCCTCCCGCGCAGAATAAATTGCTCAAAACGGTGGAAGAACCGCCCGAGGGCGTACTCTTCCTCTTCGGCATAATCAAGCCCGCCGCCGTGGCGGAAACGCTCAAATCGCGCTGCAAAAAGCTGTACTACACGGGCGTTGACGGGCAAAGGCTGGAAGAAGCGCTCATCAAGGAGTTCGGCGAGGGGGAGAACAGCACGCGCGCCGCGGCGTATGCGGGCGGAAACATCTCCCGCGCGCTCAAATTCGCCGCGGAC
Organism: uncultured Clostridia bacterium; assembly: GCA_944381275.1. Taxonomy (GTDB): domain Bacteria; phylum Bacillota; class Clostridia; order Christensenellales; family UBA3700; genus Alloclostridium. The sequence goes on from CALWKO010000005.1 coordinate 27,849, forward strand.
GAGGAGTTCGCCATGGAAGCGGACAACGTCGTCTCCCTGCTGGGGAGCATGCAAAAGAGCGGCGCCGTGCCGGGGGAAGTTGCCAAGCTCAAGCAGGACAAGGAGCACGTTACGCGCTACCTCGACGTGATCGAGATAGTGCTGGACATGATGGAAAAATACAAGCGAAAACTTACGCGCGGAGGCGGCGGAATAGCGCACATAGCGCAGGGGTTTTCCTTTGCCGCCCTGGGGCAGTGCGAGTACTTGGTGAACGACTGCCGCAAACGGCTGGAGAGCAACTGCGCGCCTTCCGCCGTGCTGGACACCTTATTATTCGGAATTTTGGAGGTCAAATATAAATGTCGCTGATTGTAGGAGTCAGGTTTAAAAATAACGGTAAAACTTACTACTTCGACCCGGGCACCCTCTCGCTGGAGGCGGGAGACCACGTGATAGTGGAAACCGCGCGCGGGCAGGAGTGGGGCAAGGTGAGCATAGCCAACACCCAAGTGGAGGACAAGGAAGTATCCTCCCCCTTAAAGCCCGTTGTGAGGCGCGCCACGAAAGAGGACGACGAGCGGGCGGAAGAAAATGAAAGGCTGGGCAAGGAAGCAATCAAGATAACCGCCCAAAAGGTGGAAAAGCACAAGCTGAACATGAAGCTGGTGGGGGCGGAGTACGCCTTTGACCGCAGCAAGGTCACCATCTTCTTCACCGCGGACGGCAGGGTGGACTTCCGCGAGCTGGTGAGGGACATCGCCGGAGCCCTGCACACGCGCATCGAACTTAGGCAGATATACGAGCGCGACGACATACGTCTGCGCGGTTCGCTCGGTCCCTGCGGCATGCCGTGCTGCTGCATCACCTATTTGAACGAGTACGAGAAGGTCACCGTGAAGATGGCCAAGAATCAAAACCTCTCCCTCAACCCCACCAAGGTGAGCGGAATGTGCGGCAAGCTCATGTGCTGTTTGCGCTATGAGAACGATTATTATGCCGAAACTTGCAAACTTATGCCAAAAGTTGGCGCACGCGTAAAAACCGCGGACGGAAGTGTTAAAGTAGAGGGCGTAGACCTGCTTAAAAGGCAGATACGCGCCAGCTTGGAAAACAAGGACGGCGGCATAGAGATAAAGGTCTACAAGCTCGGGGAATTTGAAATGCAGTCCAAGCCGCGCGAGAGCGAGGAGGACGACAAGGACGCGGGCGAAGAATAGTGCGAGCGTCTGCCCTCGCAAAGGAGGGCAATATGACAAAAAAAGTGTTGACAACGATAGCCGTATGCATCGCTATGATGTGTGCGGCTTTTGCTTTCCCTCTCACCGCGAGCGCGGAAGAAGATACATATCCCGCATTGACGATCTCCTCCGCAAGCGAGTGGAACGCCTTGGCGGAGCGCGTGGCGGCGGGAGAGGACTTTTTCGGCTCGGTGATAACGCTCACTTCCGGCGTAAGCGGGGAAATAGAGCCGCTCGGCAGCAAGGAGACCCCCTTCCGCGGCACGCTGGACGGGGGCGGGCACACCATTTATGCGAGCATATCGGGCGACGACTACACTGCTCCCGTGGGGTATCTTTCCGGGGGAGAGGTGCGCCGCCTGGGCGTGCAGGGGGATATGAGCGGAGCGCAAGCCGTGGGCGGAGTGGTCGGCTTCAACGACCGCGGCAGGGTGGAAGAGTGCTACCACTTCGGCAATGTGAGCGCGGATAATTACGCGGGCGGCGTAGTGGGCGAAAACCGCGGGGAGATAGCAAACTGCTACCACATCGGGAGCGTGAGCGCAAACGGAGAGGGCAGATTCGCCGGCGGCATTGCCGCCACCAACGACTACGACGGAAAGATAACGGGCTGCTATGCCTCTGCGAGCGTGGGCGGCGACCTCTGCGGCGGCGCGGTGGGCTATGCCGGGCGGGGGAGCATCCTCACGTGTTACTACAACAAGGAGCTGTGCGGCCGCCCCTACTTCGAAGCGGGCAACGCCGTGCTGGATATAACTCCCGTGACGGGCGAAGAGCTGTGCTCAACTTCTCCTTCGTCCGCCTTCTCCGTATATGAGGGCGAGAGGGAGGGCTGGCTTGCCTACCCCCGCTTGAACGGCGTGAGGGGGAGGGAAAATCTTCTTGTTGAGTGGGACGACCACCTGGTGGGGAGCGACCTCATCGCCCTTGTGAACGGCGGGGAAAAGACGGTTGCCGCCAGGCAGGGCGCAACCCTTCCTTCTGTGCAAAAAGCGGGGTATTCCTTCCTCGGCTGGTTCACCGCCGCAGAGGGCGGAGAGCAGGTGACTTCCGCGGAAGGCAGCGGCGATATCTGCCTTTATTCGCGCTTTGAACTCATCGTATACACCGTCACCTTCAACCTGGGCGAGGGCGCCTTTAAGCAGGGCTTTTCCCCCGTCCTCACATACACCGCCGAGAGCGGCTTGACCCTCCCCGGCGAGGATGATTTGGTGAACGAGGGCATGAACTTCGCCGGCTGGACGGACGGGGAGGGAAACGAGGTGCTCTCCATCCCCGCGGGGAGCACGGGGGACATAACCTTGACTGCGCGCTGGTCGCCCGCAGCTATAACCGTGATAACGGACGTGAGCGGGAAATATTTTTGGGTGATAATCGATGCAGCCCTCGCCCTTGTGCTCATCGCAGAATGCGCGCTCATCGCACGCACTAAAAAGCGCCGCGCGCAGGCTTACGCCTTTGCGCCCTTCTCTGCGGGCATGTTCTTCTATCCGGGCGGATTTATCCTGGCTTGCGCGGAGCTGGCGCTCATCCTCCTTCTCCCCCTCACGCTGCTGCGGCGCAGGCACGCTTCCGCCGTGGCGGCGGAGAGGGCGGACGATCCGTACGAGTTCTTGCGCGAACATCTGCCGCGGGACGAAGCCTATGACGATTTGGGCGAGTATGAAGAAGGTGAGGAGAGCCGGGAGCAGACGGAATATGAAGAATGCGAATACGGAGAAGAACTCGAGTACGGAGAAGAGCGCGAGTACGGAGAAGAGCGCGAGGAGATATACCCCCTCTCTTCGCCAGCCCGCCGCCTCGCCCTTCCTTACTTCGAGCCGCTCGGCGGTGTGGAGAGTATAGATTCGCACATGCGCTTCCGCAACTCCTTCACCGCCCGCCTTGCCATGAGCGGCGGCAAGGCAAAGGAGCTCTACCGCGCCTTCAAGGAGTACGCGCTCTCCTTTGGCAGGGTGAAGAGCAGGATAAGCTGGAGCGGAGAGAGCTTCCGCGCAGGCAGGCGCAGGCTGGCGTTCCTCACCGTAGCCGGCAACACCTTGCGCATATGCTTCGCCCTTGCCCCTTCCGCCGTGCCCGCACGCTACAAGGCGGCGGACAAGAGCGGAGTAAAGAGGTATGCCGCCACTCCCGCCATGATAAAGGTGCGCTCTAAGCGCGCCCTGCGCAGGGCTAAGGAACTTTTCGACATGACGGCGGCGAGCTTCGGCGTGACGCGTGCGGAGGCGGGCGAGATAGTTTTGGATAACGAGGACGTGTTGAGCGGCAAGTACGCGGGCAGGGAAGAGCTGCTCGGCGGCGGCTTTATCCGTTCGGATATCACTTTTTCCTCACCGGAAGAAGACGGCTTTATCCGCAATCAGGACAAGCGCAATTCCGCATGACAAGGCAAATTTGTTCCCGTATTGTCCATATATTCGCCAAGGATTCTCCGCTATGCCGTGGCGCGCCCTTTGCGCGACCGATGCGGATAAAAGTTATATATGCCTAACTTTTGTGGGGAAACGAGGGGCTTTTTTGCGCAAAAACAGTCCGAACGGGAAAATGTGACTTAACTTATGAGCTTTTTTCACGCAAAATATTTACATATTTTTCCCGCCGTGCTATAATAATGAAAAATACGGCGTGAGCCGAAAATATGGAGGTAACAAAATGGCTTTCGTAATCGACAAGGAAAAATGCATCGGCTGCGGTTCTTGCGCAGGCACCTGCCCCGTTGAGGCTATCGCCGAAGCGGAAGACGGCAAGTTCGCCATCAATCCCGAAAAGTGCCTGTCTTGCGGTTCTTGCGCAGGCGGCTGCCCCGTTGAAGCTATCAGCGAGGAGTAATCGTTGAATAACGCGAAATGAAATGAGCGACCCTAATCGGTCGCTTTTTTCTTTTGTCCGCCGAAAGCGGGCGTATGCACGCAAATGGGCGCGCCTTTACCACCTGCTTTTGCCAAATGCGCCTTGATAATACTTTCCAAGTATTACCTTCGCCACCTTTGACAAAATCACGCGGCAAATGCATCGCCCCTTTACGCACATCCGCCCGCTTTCGGCGGACAGGTTAGGGGGATAAGCTGATAGGAGTGGGGATAAACGGACAGGATAGGGGGATGTGTTGTGAAGCGGCTGGTATTTTTTTGCCGATATAATGTGTAAATTCGCGCACATCCCTGCGCGCAAAATAATTATATATATTCGCACTTGCTTTTATATGCGCAAGTGTGGTATTATATAAAAAATACAAGGATTTTCGCCATGAAAGATTTACTTCAGATAAGGGGACTTTCCCCCGAGCAGATCAAGAGCATTTTAAGCCGCGCCGGCGAGTATTACGACATCGTCACCGCGGGCAGAAAGCCTTTTCCCAAATTAAAGGACAAGTCGGTCATCACCTTGTTTTACGAAAACTCCACGCGTACGCGCGCTTCTTTCGAATCCGCCGCCAAATACCTGGGCGCGGAGGTGGTGAACCTCTCCGTGTCGAGCTCCAGCGTGCAAAAGGGTGAATCGCTTAAAGATACCGCCCTCACTCTCGACGCGCTCTGCCCGGACGTGATCGTCATGCGCCACGCGCAATCCGGTGCGCCCCACCGCTTGGCAAGCTGGGTAAAGGCGCACGTCATCAACGGCGGCGACGGCTTGCACGCCCATCCCACGCAGGCGCTTTTGGATATGTTCACCGCCATGCGCCGCTTCGGGGACTTGAAGGGCAGGACCGCCGCCATCATCGGCGACATTCAGCACAGCAGGGTGGCAAGGAGCAACGTCTACGCCATGACCCTTTTGGGCATGAATGTGAAACTTTACGGTCCTTCCACGCTCATGCCGTTCGATATGTCCGGCATGCCGTGCAAGGTGTGCTCGAGTATGCAAGAAGCGCTCGAGGGCGCGGACATCGTCATGGCTCTGCGCATACAGCTGGAGCGCATGAACGGCGGCTTATTCCCCTCGGCGGGCGAATACAACAGGTACTTCGGCTTGAATAAGGATGTGATGAAGTGGGCAAACGATGGGGCGATGATCATGCACCCCGGTCCCGTAAACCGCGGAGTGGAACTTTCTTACGACGTGCTCGACACTCCCGTGTGCTTTAAGGACGTTCAGGTGACGGGCGGACTTGCCGTGAGGATGGCGCTTTTGGATATGCTTATCGGAGGGGAACTGTGATGTTGGTAATAAATAACGTAACCGTAAAGGGCAAAAAGGTAAATATACTCATCGACGGGGACAGGATAGTTTCCGTGGGCAAGCGCACTCGCGCGGGCAAGGACGATGTGGTGATAGACGGGGAAGGGCTCACCGCGCTCCCCGGCTTTATCGACATGCATGTGCACCTGCGCGAGCCGGGCTTTGAATATAAAGAGGACATCGACTCGGGCACGGCGGCGGCGGTGCACGGCGGCTTTACCGCGGTGGCTTGCATGCCTAACACCCGTCCGGTGGCGGACAGCCCCTATCTTATCAAGTACATCTTGATGAGGGCGAAGGAAGCGGATAATTGCAGGGTGTACCCCATCGCCGCCATCACTCAGGGCGAAAAGGGTCAGCAGCTTTCCGAAATGAAGAAGTTGAAGGACGCGGGCGCGGTGGCTTTCAGCGACGACGGCGTTCCCGTGTCGGATAGCAGAATGATGCGCAACGCGCTCTTGTATGCGGCAAACTTCAACCTGCCCGTCATCGAGCATTGCGAGGATAAGTCGCTCGTGGACGGCGGCGTGGTGAACGAGGGCAAGAACTCCAACCTCTTGGGTTTGCCCGGCATCTCCCGCGCGAGCGAGGACGCGGAGATAGCGCGCAATATCGTGCTGGCTCAAGTGTATAACGTACCCGTCCACTTGGCGCACGTGAGCACGCGCGGCGGCATGCAGCTCATCCGCGAGGCAAAGGCGCGCGGAGTAAAGGTGACGTGCGAAACCTGCCCGCATTACATGGCTCTCACAGACGACGAGATACTCGGCTTCAACACCTTGGCAAAGGTGAATCCTCCGCTTAGGGAAGAAGAGGACAGGCAGGCGGTCATCGCCGCCATCGCCGACGGCACGGCGGACTGCATAGTCACCGACCACGCACCCCACAGCAAGGAGGACAAGGACGGCGGAATGTACGACTCCCCCAACGGCATAAGCGGGCTGGAAACTTCCTACGCCGTGTCCTATACCACGCTGGTTGAGGGCGGATATATCACGCAGGAGCGCCTCACCGAACTCATGACGTACAACCCCGCCAAGATTTTGGGCGTGGAGTGCGGCAGGATAGAAAAGGGCGGACTTGCAGACATCACCCTGGTGGACAACAGCAAGGAATTTACGGTAGATCCTTCGACTTTTGCAAGCAAGGGCAAGAACACGCCTTTCGCGGGCAAGAAGTATAAGGGAGTAGTGGAATACACGATTGTGGGCGGCGTAGTGAAGTACGCGCGCAAGGAGGAGATATGATAATAGATAAACTCATCGACGCCATCGCCGCAAAGGGCGGCAACCCTTCGGTAATAGGGCTGGATACCTGCGTGGACTATCTGCCCGAGGACGTGCAGGCAAAGTGCACGAATCTGAGCGAGAGCGCGAAATATATCCGCGACTTCAACTTTGCGCTCATCGATACCTTGGCGCCCGTCATCCCCGCGGTCAAGGTGCAGGTGGCTTATTACGAGCAGTACGGAGTTGAGGGCATGGCGGCTTTCCGGGACACCCTTGCCTACGCCAAGGAGAAGGGCATATACACCATCGCCGACTGCAAGCGCAACGACATCGGTTCCACCGCCGCCGCATATGCAAGGGCGTATTTGGAAAAGGGCGCGCCCTTCGAAGCGGACTTTGTGACTGTGAACGGCTATTTGGGCACGGACGGAGTAAAGCCCTTTGTGGATCTGTGCGCCAAAAACGACAAGGGCATATTCGTGCTCGTCAAGACTTCCAACCCCGCCTCCGGCGAGCTGCAGGATAAAAAATACGAAAACGGCAAGACGCTTTACGACAGCATGGCAGACCTTGTGGACGTATGGGGGAGCTCCCTCATCGGCAAGTACGGGTACAGCAGCGTGGGCGCCGTGGTGGGCGCGACTCACCGCGCTCAGGCGGAGGACGTGAGGGCAAAGCATCCCCACCTGTTCTTCCTCATCCCCGGTTACGGCGCTCAGGGCGGCAAGGCGGAAGATCTGGCAGTGTGCTTCAAAAACGGCGTGGGCGGCATAGTCAACTCCTCGCGCGGCATACTCTGCGCCTACCGCAAGGAAAAGTATGCCGGGCTGGACTTCAAGCAAGCGGCGCTTAAAGCCGCCATCGATATGCGCGACGACATCACATCCTGCCTATGAACGACTACAAATTGACCATATTGCGCAATCAAAAGGTGGGCGAGGGGATATACGAAATGCTCCTTACCCGTCCCGACGGCGTAGAGCCCAAGGGCGCGCAATTTATACATATCAAATTAAAAAACAAGGCGAAAATTCTCCGCCGCCCCTTCTGCATATGCGACTGTGACGGCGAGGGCATACTCATCTGCTACGCCGCCGTGGGCGAGGGTACAAAGGAGCTCGCCGAATACGCGGCGGGCGAAGAGGTGGAGGCGGTGCTCCCCCTGGGCAACGGCTGGAGCGCGGACGGCTTCAAGCGCCCCGTCCTGCTGGGCGGAGGCATGGGCAGCGCGGTGCTCCCCCTGGTGGCGCGCCTGGCAAAGAGGGCAAAGCCCGTAGCTTACCTGGGGTACGCGAACGCGGGCAAAGTCGTGCTCACCGAGCGAATGGAGAGCCTTTGTCCCACCGTGGTCGCCACCGACGACGGCAGCTTCGGCAGGAAGGGTTATATCACCGACATATTGGCGCAGGACATAACTTCCGGCAAGGTGAAGCCGGACGCAATATTCTGCTGCGGACCGGAGATAGTCTATAAACTCTTGCTGAAAAATCCCGCCTTTGCGGACATCCCCATCTTCGTTTCTTTGGAAAAGCGCATGGGGTGCGGCGTGGGCGCGTGCCTGGTGTGCACCTGCGGCATAAAGACAAAGGACGGGGTGAAGAATCTGCGCGTGTGCGCGGACGGACCCGTCTTTGACTTAAGGGAGGTGATATTGTGAACACGAGTGTAAAAATAGCGGGCGTCACCTTCAAAAATCCCGTCATCACCGCAAGCGGAACTTTCGGCTTCGGCAAGGAGTACGCGGAGTTCTACCCCCTCTCCGCCTTGGGCGGCATATGCACCAAAGGGCTCACGATAGAAGAGCGCCAAGGCAATCCCTCCCCGCGCGTGGCGGAAACGCCCTCCGGCATGCTCAACAGCGTGGGACTGCAAAACCCGGGCGTGGACTACTATTTGCAACACTACGATAAATGGCTGGCAGGGCAAGGCACCGTGGTCATCGCCAACATCGCCGGGCACAAGCTGGAAGATTACTCCGCCATGGCGCGCAAGATAAGCGAAAGCAGCGCGGATATGGTGGAGCTGAACATCTCCTGCCCCAACGTGCGCAGCGGCGGCATGGCTTTTGGCGTGGAGCCGGCGAGCGTGCGCAGGGTGACGGAAGCGGTGAAGAGGGCGTGCAACAAGCCCGTCATCACCAAGCTCACCCCCAACGTTTCCAACATCGCGGATAACGCCAAGGCGGCGGAAGACGGCGGCGCGGACGCCATCTCGCTCATCAATACCCTCACGGGCATGGCGGTGGACTACCGCACGCGCAGACCTATTTTGGCGAACAACACGGGCGGACTTTCCGGTCCCTGCGTAAAGCCCGTCGCGCTTAAAATGGTGTGGGATTGTTATAACGCGGTAAAGGTGCCCATAATCGGCTTGGGCGGCATTCAAAGCTACACCGACGTGCTCGAATTTATGATCTGCGGCGCAACGGCGGTGCAGGTGGGCACGGCAACTTTGTCCGATCCGTATGCCGCTTTCAATATAGCAAAGGATTTGGAAGAGTATGCAAGGACAAACGACGTCGACTTGAACGAGCTCATCGGCACCCTTCAATTAAACGGCTGAAACAGGATAACATCAAAAGGAGATATAAATATGTTGACACAGGAACAAGCACTTGAAATCTACAAGCAGACGGGCGCCGTTTTGCACGGCCACTTCAAGCTGACTTCCGGCAGGCACAGCGATACCTATATGCAGAGCGCGAAACTCTTCGTTCAGCCTTCTTCGGCGGAAAAGGTGTGCGCCGCACTGGCGGAAAAACTGCGCGACGCGGGCATTAAGGCGGATATGGTCATCTCCCCCGCAATCGGCGGCATCCTCATGGGTTACGAGGTGGCTCGTCAGCTGGGTCTGCCCAACATCTTTGCCGAGCGCGAAAACGGCGATATGACTCTGCGCCGCGGCTTTACGATAGAAAAGGGCGCAAAACTCATCGTCACGGAAGACGTCGTCACCACGGGCGGTTCGGTGAAGGAAGTCATCAAGCTCGTAAACGACTTGGGCGGCGAGGTGGTCGCCGTGGCTTCGCTTGTGGACCGCAGCAACGGCAAGGTGGACTTCGGCGTTAAGTTCGTAAATCTTATAAGCATGGACGTGGTGTCCTACGAACCGGAGGACTGCCCCCTGTGCAAGGAAGGCAAGCTGGAGCTCGTCAAGCCCGGTTCGCGCACCATATTCAAAAAATAAATGGACGACAAAGTAAAAAAACGCCGCGTCCGCAATATCCTGCTCATCGTCGGCACGCTCGCGGTGATAGCCGTCATCGTGCTCATCGTGTGGCTGGTGGATAAGTACGACGTAACTTCCACCCGCCACATGGGCGAGGCGGTGGAATATTCGGGCGCATCCGTCACCGTGGACGGGGCGACCTTCACCCGCGAATACGGAGGAGAGCAGGCAGAGGAGGGCGCCGTATTCGCCAGGGTGTACATCACTTTGAGCGGAGAAGTCAACCTGCTCGAATTGCAAGTCGCGGGCGGCGACAGGGTGCCTTCCTCGGGCGGCACGTTCGGCGGAGAAAGCTATGCCGCCTCGCCCGAAGGGGACGCAAATTCGGGCAAATACGAGCTGGTCTTTTTGGCGGTGGAGAATGCGGATGCCTACCTATTTATAGGCGAAAAAGACAGGGTATTTTTAGGAACTGCGATAGTATTGAAATAGACAAGGAGAAAACATGATTCAGGTTACAGATCTCACTCTGCAATTCGGCGGAAGAAAACTCTTCGAGGACGTGAACTTAAAGTTCACCGAGGGTAACTGTTACGGCATAATCGGCGCCAACGGTGCGGGTAAGTCCACCTTCTTAAAGGTGCTCTCCGGCGAAATAGAGCCCACGCGCGGCACGGTCAGCCACGGCAAGGGGGAGCGCATAAGCGTGCTTCACCAAAACCAAAACGACTTCGACGAATACACCGTCATGCGCACCGTGCTCATGGGGCACAAGCGCCTTGTGCAGATAATGGACGAAAAGGACGCCCTCTACGCCAAGGAGGACTTTTCCGAAGCGGACGGCGAACGCGCCGCGGAGCTGGAAAACGAGTTCGCCGAGATGGGCGGCTGGGAGGCGGAGAGCGACGCCGCCGCGCTCTTGAACGCGCTGAAAATAGACGAAGATTATCACGAAGATTACATGGGCAACCTCGACGCCAAGTTAAAGGTGAAGGTATTGCTCGCGCAGGCGCTCTTCGGCAACCCGGACATCCTCATTTTGGACGAGCCCACCAATAACTTGGACGCAAAATCCGTCATCTGGCTGGAAAACTTCCTGCTCGACTTCAAAAATACGCTCATCATCGTGTCCCACAACAGGCACTTCCTCAACAAGGTGTGCACGCATATCTGCGACGTGGACTACGGCAAGATAAACATGTATGTGGGCAACTACGACTTCTGGTACGAAACCAACCAGCTGCTCGCCCGCCAAGCCAAGGAGGCGAACAAGAAGGCGGAGCAGAGGGCAAAGGAGCTGCAGGACTTCATCGCCCGCTTTGCCGCAAACGCCAGCAAATCCCGCCAAGCCACCTCCCGCAAAAAGGAGCTGGAAAAGCTCACCCTCAACGACATCAAACCCTCCTTGCGCCGCTATCCTTACATCAACTTCGAGTTCGAACAAGAAGTGGGCAAGGACATTTTGACCGTGGAAGGCTTGACCAAGAAGGGCTACTTCGAGGACATCACCTTCACCGTCCAGCGCGGGGAGAAGATAGCCTTCATCTCCGAGCGCACCACGGCGCTTTCCATGCTCTTCGATATACTCATGGGCAAGGAGCAGGCGGACAGCGGCACATTTAAGTGGGGTAAGACGATAAATCCCACCTACATGCCGCAAAATTACGACGACTACTTCGACGGCTGCGACCTCACCCTCGTGGAGTGGCTGGACAGATTTTCAAAAGACCACACCGAAACCTACCTGCGCAGCTGGCTGGGCAGAATGCTCTTTTCCGGCGACGAAGCCAAAAAGAAGGCAAAAGTCCTCTCCGGCGGTGAAAAAGTGCGCTGCATGCTCGCCAAACTCATGCTGGAGGGCGGCAACTTCATCATCCTGGACGAGCCCACCAACCACCTCGACCTGGAATCCATCACCGCCCTCAACAAGGGCATGATCAACTTCAAGGGCGGACTCATGTTCGCCAGCCACGACCAAGAGCTCATGCAAACCGTCGCCGGCAGGATCATCGAGATAGAGAATACCAAAGTCTACGACAAGTTGACTACGTATGAAGAATATTTGGAAAATAACTAAATAAAAAAAAGACTTCGGCGAGGGGCTTGCAGTAAGCTCCTCGTCTTTTTTTATTTTATTTTCCAAATGAGCGAGGGCGCTTCATATAAGCTTCGCTAAGCGAAAGAAAGAAGGGATGAAGGGTAGCGCAGTTTATAACCGCCGTTACCCTTCCTCCTTTCGCTTTGGCCGTATCAACGCGAAAGGCAAACGACTGATAGCGGCATCTTTCCATCCTCTTTCGAACGTGTGCGTCTTGATAATACCACAGGGTATTACCTTCACCACCCCCGTCCGAAATAGAACGAAAATCTACCACTCTCAGCCGCTCGCCTTCCACCTTGCTCCGGCTGGGGAAACCCCGCCATTCGCTCCGCTTGAGCCGTGGTTTCCCCTCTTTTGCGGCACGCCTGGGCAGGGTAGCGCGCATTTACTTAGCCGCAAAAATTCACCCTTTCCGTGCTCCGCAGGGCTCCGCGAGAGGCAGTCGCCTCTCTCAAGGATACGCACCACAAAAGTGCGATTTTGCCGCGCTTTATTTGCAGCTGATAAAAGCGGTAAAAATCATGTATAGGGAGTACGCTCATTTCCGATTTTCGCACCTTTCCTAGTCTGACACGGCTTCTATGAAGTGCTTTTGTGGCGCACGTTAACAAGGTGTTTTATTTAAAACAATTGCGAAGATATTTTAATGGAAGATAGCTGAAGTTATTGCGGAGCGGTTAAGGGGTGGAGCGTCCCACGCTCCCTCTATATAAGCCGCAGATATACCCGGCAACGGGCGCAAGAGGGCGCTTTCAGCGCAGGGATTTTTGTGCAGATTTTCGCAAGGCGTCGCAAGTGCGAAGAAACAAGGTTACACTTTAATGTTAAAAGCCTTTGCGAAGAGATAAAGTAGTGCAATAAAGCGCGGCAAAATCGCACTTTTGCCAAGCGTAGCCTTGAGAGAGGCGACTGCCTCTCGCCCAAGCGGAGCGATGGGACGGAAAGGGTGAATTTTTGCGGCTAAGATTTGTGCGCTACGAGATTAAGAGTGCCGCAAAAAGAGGGGAAACCGCGGCTCAAGCAAGCAATATTGCGGAGCAACGGAGTGGCTCCGCAACGTGATTAAGCTTCTTCATCGAATAACATTGCTTGCGAATGGCGGGGTTGCCCCTCAGCAAGCGGAAGAGGAAAAGGCAGATACCGTTGTAAACGGTACCAGCCTTTATCCTTTTTCTCTTCCGCTTATCAATCAAGCAGAAAGGCGACCATCCTTTCGAACAGCCGCCTTCCTATATGATAAGGGGGAAAATTATGAGCTTGTTTATGTCATTCGTTTATCGCTCACCTGAGCGCCTCTCGTTTTGACACTAATAATATATCACGCCCAAAGGGTAATGTCAACGGTTTTTTCAAGATTTTTTATAAAGATTGTGTAAAGTTTTTTGACATTCGGAAAATTTTTCTCTTTACACAATAATCGACACAAACGGGATAAAAACCGATGATTTTAACGCTTTACACTTTCTTTACCTAAAAATAGTATAATCAATCAATTAGTCTATGCAAACAATTTCATTGAGCGGTGAGAGCGGGCGGGGAGTGAAAAATAAAGGTCATCCAAGCGGATAACCTTTACTTTTTCCTTGCGGCTTAGCGGTGGATATTTGTCACCGCGCCGCGGGGATCAGTCGCAGTCCTTGCAGGACTTGCAACCCTTGCTCCTGCCGGCGGCTTTTTCCGTGCCGGCGGAGTTTTTGCTGGCTTTGCTTCTTGCCATAATCAAAACCCTCCTTGTCAGGCTGAAATTAGTATGGGCAGAAAAGGGAAAATATATTCGGCAAATAAAGGTTGGGCGCGGGTGGCGGCAGTGAAAATCTTAAATACAGCGTAAGTTTTTGCGCGCGCGTAAATATTTTAAAATCTAAATTGACGAAACCCCCGCATATATGTTATTATGGAATTACGATAACACGAGCATAAGGGAGGAAAATATGTTCGGAAAGAAAAAAGGTTTGGCGGCGAATGAAGATCAGATGAAGCTTGACTTCAAACGCACGCTGTTTGTCGGCTTTGCCTTTATGGGCATTATGTGCTTTTGGGAAGTTTACGATTACATAATGCCGCTCATTCTCCAGCGCGTATTCGGCATGTCCTATACGGAATACGGCGTTATCATGGCGCTTGACAATATGCTTGCCATCTTCTTGTTGCCGTTTTTCGGGCACTTGTCCGACAAGCGCAACTCACGCTTGGGCAGGCGCACCACCTTTATATTGTGGGGCACCATCCTCGCCGTGGCGTTTATGATATGCATGGCGGTGGTGGAGCACGTGGAATACGGGCTTGTCACGCAAATAAACATGGACGATCCCAACGCCGTCTATGATTATGTGCAGCAATACGGCTCCAATTGGACGGGTATCGATAAAGAAAATATGGATAAGTTCATTGAAAAATGGCAGAATCCTGAGATTCAAACTTGGTTTAACGGTTTGAAGGATGGGACTATTGAGCTTACTACCGAACAAAATGCCACATATAATGATTTTCTTTCCAAGTTTTATGAAACTCAGCGCCTTATCGCCGCGCAGGTGAGGGGCGAAAACGTTGGGCTTTTGGTGGCGTTCATCATCATGCTGCTCGCGGTGCTGGTGGCAATGGCTTCCTACCGTTCGCCCGCTATCGCGCTCATGCCGGACGTGACTCCCAAGCCCCTCAGGTCGCAGGCGAACGCGCTCATCACCTTTATGGGCGGCGCAGGCGGACTTGTGTCCATCATTATATATACCGTATATAATATGCTCGCACCGGAAAGGTATTCCGCTTCGCACATATGGCTCTTCGTCACGCTGGGCGTGATCATGCTCATCATGCTCATCGCGTTTATGTCGGTGGTGCGTGAAAAGAAGTTCGTGCAAATGCGTTACGACGAAGAAAAGCGCTGGAATGTGGTGGACGAAGAAGAGGTGCATTGCAACGAACCCCTCGGCAAGGAAAAGCGCATGTCCTTCTTCCTCATCCTGGGCACGGTGTTCATGTGGTTTATGGGCTGGAACGCGATAAAATCCCACCTCACCACATACGCCACCACCATTTTGAAGTTCGAAGACAGCTTTGTCAGCGTTATCAATATACTCAACGGCGCGGGCGGCGCGATCGCTTTGCTCCCAGTGGCTTTGCTGGCAGCCAAGTTCGGCAGGAAAAAGACGATACTCATGGGCGTGGTCATCGCCGTGTGCGCCTTTATCCCCTGCATTTTCCTCAACGACGCCATGAATAAGATAGGGCTGATGGTCGGCTTTACCATATGCTTCCTGGTGGCGGGATTCGGACTTGTGATCATCAACGTGAATACTCTTCCCATGGTGACGGAGCTCGCCAAGGGCAGTAACGTGGGGCAATATACGGGCTACTATTATGTGGCGTCCATGACGGCGCAAGCCATCACCCCCATAATCGGCGGCGCGATCCTCGATGCTACCGAAGCGAAAGGTCTTCCCGGAGGATTGCTGTTCGTTTACGGCATAGCGTGTATAGCCGTTTCGTTCATAACCATGTTCTTCACCAAGCACGGCGACAACCGCCCCGAGCGCAAGAAGAAAGTGGTGGAATACTTCGGTGAGGAGGAGTAATGGCGAGGCGTCGTAGGATAAAAAAGAATACGGCTGTAAAGATATTGATCGCGGTGGTGGTGATAGTTCTTATCATCGCCATCGCGCTTGGCATTTTCTATGCCGTCAATCCGGAAAAGTTCAACGAGTTAAAAGATAAGCTCTTCCCGACCCATCCCAATTCGCCCGGCGGAGAGGACGGTCCCGCCGTTCAACCCACGCTGGTGGGCACGCTGGAGATGACCGTGATCGACATAGGTCAGGGCGATTGCATCTTCTTGCAATTCCCGGACGGGCAGACCATGGTCATGGACGCAGGCTCGGAATTCGGCTCGACGAATACTTACGACCAACTCGCCGCGCACCTTGACTTGCGCGGAATAGAGGGTTTGGACTATGTGTTCATCACTCACAGTGATTACGACCATATCCGCTATATGCAGGACATCTTGGAAGAATACGAGGTGAAGAACATCTATATGCCGCGCGTGGCGGACGATATGTCTAAGACATGGACGAAGACCGTCGCCGCGATAGAGGCGGAAACGTGGACGAACGAGGAAGGGGAGCAAACGCCTTCTTCCGTGTTCTATACGGTGGGCGACTTCAAGATAGAGGGCGAAAATTGGGTGATGAGCTGCCACTCCTATCTTGAAGAGGACTATCCCAACGTCAAGGAAAGTTCTTCCGCCGAGATAAAGAACTCCGTATCTCCCGTATGCTTTTTGGAGTATGCGGACAGAACGCTCGTGCTCACGGGCGATTCCAACGAGCGAAACGAGGAATATTTGGTTGAGCGCGGCGTGCTTAATGTGGACGCGGACGTGCTCAAAGTGGGGCATCACGGTTCGCGCACTTCCACCATTCAGGAGTTCTTGGACGCGGTGGACTGCGAGTACGCCATCGTCAGCTACGGCGAGGATAACGAATATGGGCATCCCACGCCAGAGCTCATGTCCCGCCTGCAAAACTACACCGACACCACGCCCGACGGCGATTATAACGGATATAAGTACATATACGAAACCGCCAAGGACGGCAACGTGACTGTATACGTGGACGGCAACGGCGCGCTCAGGATAGACTGCGAGCTGACCGACGACAAGGACTTCACCTTGAATTGGGGGGAAGCCGCCGAGGCGAGCGCGGTGGAATGGCTGCTGCCTGTGCGCAGATTCGAGGTGCAGCTTGCAGCCTGAGGAGTATAAATCGAGTATCGCCGTCATCGGCTGCAACAAGGCGACAAATGAATTTATCGCCAAGGCGGTGGCAAACAAGCTGGGCATGCGGTATATGGATTTGGACGCGTACTTGAAGTATACCATGGGCGGCATATCCGCTTCGCAGGCGCTTGTAAAGTGCGGCCCCGATTTCCTGCTTGAGAGCATGCGCGATGCGTACTCACAGGCGGCGGACTTCGAAGGGGTCGTGATGGCGTCATCCGCGCTCATCTTCTGCACGGGAGCGGACGACATCATAAAAAATTGTTATACGTTTATCCCGCAGCGCGAGCGCGTGGATATAAGAAGAATAGACGTGAAGTTGAGAAAATACATGGACGTGGACGCGTTCATGACCAACTATGCCGTGGCGTGCGATATGTGCGTATTGCTTTCGGGAGAGGTGGAAGAAAACATCAACGCAATACTCAAATTTTTGGAGGATACGGCAAATGGGGGCGTTTGACGTAGAACTTGTGGGCAAAGTCGGCTCTATGGCGCTTGTCAACAAGGGGTTCAACGACATCAATTACAATGTGCTTGCCTTTATTTCCAGGCAGCTTCACCCGGGGGTTATTTGGGTGAGCAGCGGCGCCGCGGAGATAGGCAGGATAGATTATCTGCGCCGCACGGGCAAGCAGCTGGACGGCGACAGCGAATTGAATAAGACGGACTATGCCGCTCAAGGTCAGGCCATCTTGATGCAGGAATACCGCCGCTATATCAATCCCGCTTACGGCGTAAGGCAGGTGCTGGTGGAGCATCAGCATTTCAACAACGAAAAAAAGCGGGCGCTTTTGAAAGATCTGCTGCTGCGCTGTCCCGCGCAGGGCGCGATCCCCATCATCAACTACAACGATCCGCTTTCTTCCGAAGAGATAGTAAAGCTGGAGATCCGCGAGCTCACGCAGAGCGGAATGAAGGAGAGCAGCGTCGTTCATTGCCTTGACAACGACGAAACCGCTTCTCAGGTGGCGTGCCTTGTAAAGTGCCGCAGGCTGATTATCTTCACCAGCACTTTGGGCATATACGCCAAGGCGGGCGACGAGAGCACCCTTATCCGTGAGATAAGCGGCAAGGACGCCTACGAGGTGATAGAAAACGTCACCGAATGTCAAAAATTGTGCGTGGGAGCAAGCAGGCAGGGCGCGAACGGCGCGGGCGCGAAACTTGAATACATCAAAGCCCCCGTCGCCAACGGTACGGAGGTGTTCATCGCTTCGCCCATGTTCGCCATTGCCGACATAATAAAGGGCGTTGCGCCCAGTACCAGAATATTTGTGGGGTGAGAGTATGCTGAGAATAACTTATGAGTGTGAAGGAAGCAAAAAATACTATACCGGCGACGACGGGTGCGAGGACTTTTCCGTAAAAGTCGATAAGGCGGCGGGCGTTTATGTGCAGATAAGTGCAAAGCGCCCCATCAAAATTTCAAAAGCGGAATATATCGTGGGCTACGACTTCACGGAAAAATCCAAGATAATGGTGAACGGCTATCAATCGTGGACGGATACCCGCGAGTTCGACGTGAACGACAAGCTGCCCAACATAGGCAGGCTCACCCGTCTTTTCGGCGGCAAGGCGATCACCGCCACGGGCGATTACGAATTTGCCGAATACTCCAATAAGAAGGGGTTCTTCCACGGCGTGTCCTACTCCTATGTGCGCGAGGGGAACAAGTTCACCTTAATAGGTTCGCTCAACGAGCGCACCGGCTATACGTTCATGTATTTCGATGTTTCGGCAGCCACCCTAAGATTCGTAAAAGACGTAGAAGGGGTGACGATAGCGGGCGAATACGAGCTCTTTAACGTGCGCAAGTATACGGGCACGAGCAGTGAAGTTTTCGACAAGTGGTTCACGGATATGAAGATCCCCGCGCCGCGCGTAAAGCACGCCTTCGGCTACACTTCTTGGTATAATTATTATACGCGCATATCGCAAAATTTGATAAACCGCGACATAACCTCCTTCGAAAAGCACAACATCGTGCCCGATATCTTCCAAATAGACGACGGCTATCAAACGGCGGTGGGCGATTGGCTCTCTTTAAAGAGCGAATTTTCCGGCGGCATGCGCCCCATCACAGAAAGGCTGCACGCCATGGGCAGCAAGGCCGGGCTATGGCTCGCGCCCTTCTCCGCACAAAAGAATAGCAAACTAATAAAAGATCACCCCGACTGGCTCGCGCGCGACGCCAAGGGAAAGCCCGTGTTCGGCGGACTCAATTGGGGCGGCTTTTACGCCTTGGATATATACAATCAGGGCGTGCGCGACTACTTGAAGAAGGTTTTCGACACCATCTTGAACGAGTGGGGATTTGATATGGTCAAGCTCGACTTCCTCTATTGCTGCTGCGAAGTGCCTCTGCACGGCAGATCGCGCGGAGAGGTCATGTGCGACGGCATGGATCTGCTGCGCGAGATAATCGGCGGCAAGCTCATCTTGGGCTGCGGCGTGCCCATGTGGCCCGCTTTCGGCAAGGTGGACTTCTGCCGCACGGGAGCGGACGTCGGCTTGAAGTGGGTGGATCTGCCCGCAGAGAAGAAGCTGCACCGCGAGCGCGTTTCCACCGTGAACGGCGTAAACAACACCGTATTCCGCCGCCAGCTGGACGGCAGAGCCTTTGTCAACGACCCGGACGTGGTGTTAATCCGCAGTTATAACATCACCATGAGCGCGAGAAAGCGCGAACTTATCGCACGCATTAACAAGATTTTCGGCAACCTCCTCTTCATCTCGGACGACGTGGATCGTTATAACGACGAGCAATGGCGCGTGTATAACTACCTGATCGACGGCGAGCCCATCACCGTCCACGAGGCATACTACCTCAACAAGCACGACATCTTCGTCCGCTACACCGAGAAGGGCGAGGAACATACGCTCATCTTCGATGTTAATCAAGGGGAGACGATGAAATCTAAGTAAGCTGAAAATAAGCGGAAGAGAAAAAGGATAAAGGTATCTACGCTAACTGCGTTAGGTACCTTTTCCTCTTCCGCTTGCTGAGAGGAAACCCCGCCATTCGAACACTTCTCCATGAATAGCAATAACGCCCCGACGGCGCGGCTCCGCCGTGCCGCGGCACGGGATGTCAAGGCGGAATAGTTGTTCCGATAAAAGAAGTAAAGTGCGAAATTTTAAGGATTAAATTAAGAAAAGAGTGATTTGAATAGAAAAATTAAGTAGTATTTACTTTTTTAATTATAAAAATCGCAAGTATATGCTTATTGTTGAGAAAATTGTATATTTGTAAAATAAATTGATAATAATTACTAATTTTACTTGACAGCACAATTTATATGTGATAGAATGTAACCATGAAAACGAACTACTCGGCACAACGCGAACTTGTATATGATGTGCTCGCTAGTACCGTAACGCATCCCACGGCTGAATGGGTGTGGGAGAGGTGCCGCGAGAGTATGCCCTCTATAAGCAAAGCGACCGTATACCGCAATTTGGCGGCTTTGGTGAGGAGCGGCAGGGCGATCGAAGTGGTGGGTACGTTCGGGAGCTCGCATTACGACGCACGCGTATATCCGCACAACCATATGGTATGTTCGGTGTGCGGCGCGGTGGAGGACAGTTTTCCTTCCAAGGAGTTGTCCTTGGCGCTGGAACATGAAGCGCAAAGCCGAGGCTATATCGGTTACGGACTTACCTTTACCGGCGTGTGTGAAAAATGCAGAGCAAAGCAACAAGATAACTTGCGCTAAGGCGCACCAAAACAAATATATGGAGGAATAAATATTATGGCAAAATTTGTATGCAGCGTATGCGGTTATGTTTATGAAGGGGATGAGCCCCCCGCACAGTGCCCTCAGTGCAAGGCACCCAAGGAAAAGTTTGTTAAGCAGGAAGGCGAGATGAGCTGGGCTTCAGAGCACGTGGTAGGCGTGGCTCAGGGCGCTCCCGAAGATATTATGGAAGACCTCAGGGCTAACTTCAACGGCGAATGCACCGAAGTCGGTATGTACCTGGCAATGGCTAGGGTCGCTCACCGCGAAGGCTATCCCGAAATCGGCCTGTATTGGGAAAAGGCCGCGTGGGAAGAAGCCGAGCATGCTTCTAAGTTCGCAGAGCTTTTGGGCGAAGTGATCACCGATTCCACCAAGAAGAACCTTGAAATGCGTATAGAGGCGGAAAACGGCGCTACCGCCGGCAAGACGGATCTTGCTAAGCGCGCCAAGGCGCTCAACCTGGATGCCATTCACGACACCGTTCATGAAATGGCCCGCGACGAAGCTCGTCACGGCAAGGCTTTCCAGGGACTTTACAACAGATACTTTAAAAACTGAATCCTAGTTCGGTTTAAAGTAAAAGTCATCATCAGGAGGGAGCGCCGCGTATGCGGCGCTTTCTTCATGTCATTAAAGTGCAGAAAAGATACATATTTTTGCAGATAAATCGACGTATAACTGTAAAAATATCATACGCATATCTTTGTGCGGTATGAGCCGTCTGTCATATGCCGCCGTGCGTCATTGCTCGCATTAAGTGCAAGAAAAATACATAAACGGCAAATAATTAAAGCTGCTGCGGATAAGGCATACACTTCGATTAGTGCAAAAAATATACATAATTGCGCTATTTTCCCAAAACGGTCGGACGGCCGGCGGCATAAGCAATATTTAGTACTTGACTTAATTTTGCGCGTATAATATAATAGTCTTACCGGCAATAGGCAAGTTACAGGAGGAAAATCATCGTGGGTTTATTCGATAGCCTTAGGCAACAATTCAGGAAAGTCATTCAATGGGAAAATGTGGATCCCGACGTCATCGTCTGGAAGTATCCCCTTGAAGAAAAAGAAGAGATAATGCGCAAGTCCCAGCTCGTGGTCAGGGAGGGGCAGCGCGCGATGTTCATCAAGGAAGGTCAGCTCGCGGACGTATTCGATCCCGGCACCTATGAGCTGGACGACATCAAGAACATCCCCATCCTTACTAAACTGTATAATTGGAAATACGCGTGGGAAAGCCCTTACACCGGGGACGTCTACTTTATCTCCACCAAGCAGTTCATCGACCAAAAGTGGGGCACGCGCAATCCCGTTATGATGCGCGACAAGGACTTCGGCATGATCCGCTTCCGCGCTTTCGGCACCTATACCTTTGCCGTGAGCAAGCCCACAACCGCCATGACGGAGCTGTTCGGTTCGGAAAATCAGCTCAAGGTTTCCGACGTATCCAATCAGTTCAAGTCGGTGGTGTGCTCCACGCTGAGCAACGTGGTGGGTGAAGCGGCGGTCCCTGCGCTCGACCTTGCCGCTCATTACGACGACCTTTCCACGGCGGCGCTCGCCAAGCTCAAGATCTACTTCGACAGGTACGGCATAGAGATCAAGAGTTTTTATATCGAAAACATCTCCCTGCCCGAAGAGGTGGAGAAGATGCTCGACAAGCGCACTAACGTGGGCATCATGTCCGACAGTATGCAGGGCTATGCCCAAATGGAAACGCTGGGCGCCATACGCGACGCGGCGAAGAATCCGGGCGGACTCGCTTCCGCGGGCATAGGCTTGGGCGCCGGCTTGGGCATGGGCAAGATCTTTGCGGATAACATGGGCGGCACGCCCGCCGTGGGTGCAAAGACGTATATCAAGTGCCCGTCCTGCGGAGCCAAGGTGGAAGAGGGCAACAAGTTCTGCCCCGAATGCGGCAGCAAGATGGAACCTGCCGGCACCATAAAGTGCCCCGCGTGCAGTGCGGACATTCCCGCCGGGTCTAAGTTCTGCCCCGATTGCGGACATAAGATAGTTACCAAGTGCCCCGCGTGCGGCAAGGACGTTGCGCCCGGCGCCAAGTTCTGCCCCGACTGCGGAACCAAACTTTAAGCGGTGAAGTAATATGAGTGAAGAGACGCAAAACATCGCCGGCGGCAATGAAGAAGAACGCCTCACAGACGATGAAAAGGTGGAGCGCGGGCTGGACGAACGCATTAGGATGAGCACTTTCGCGTGCGAAAATTGCGGAAGCACGCTGGTATTCGATCCCGCTTCCCGCAAGCTGAAGTGCACTTCCTGCGGAGCGGAGTACCCCATGCCCGACCCCAAGCCCGTCATGCCCATAGCGTATACTGGACTTTCGGAGGACAAGTTCGCCGAATGGGGCGGGGTGAAGAGCGTGCGCTGTGAAAATTGCGGCGCCACGATAACCTTGAAGGAGTTCGAAACGGCAAATCTCTGCCCCTTCTGTTCTTCGCCCGTCATCACCGATTCCGACCAGATCCCCGGGTTAAAGCCCAACGGCATTCTGCCCTTTGCGGTTACGGAAAAGGAGGCGCACACTTCCTTTATAAAGTGGCTGAAAAGGCGCATCTTCGCTCCTCGCAAGGTGAAGAAGAATGCCAAACACACGCCCATGAACGGCGTATACATCCCCACATGGGTGTTCAACTCTCAGGTCGTTTGCCCCTACACGGCGCGCTTCGGCAAGCATTACACCGTAACGGTGGGTTCGGGCAAGAACAGGCGCACCGTCACCAAAACGCGCTGGTTCAACGTGAGCGGCGTGATAAATTACAACGTGCACGACCTCACGATAGAAGCCAGCAGCAAGATAACTCAAAAGGAGTTGGAAAAGCTGGGCGGCTTCGACATGAACGCGGCGGTGGAGTATGAAGAAGAGTATCTTCCCGGGTTTTCTTCCGAACGCTATTCACAGGGTTTGGACGACAGCTGGGGCATGGCTCAGGACAAGATATGCGTTGCGCTCAAAAACATGGTGCGCGCGCGCCATCCTCACGACGTGGAGGATTACATAAACATTTCGCCTTCTTACACGGGAACGACGTACGAATATATGCTCGCGCCGCTGTGGGTGAGCGGATACAAGTACCGCAAGAAGGACTACGGCTTTGTGGTCAACGGCAGGAACGGCAAGGTGGTGGGCAAGTCGCCCGTATCCGTCGTCAGGGCGTTTATCGCCGCAGTGCTGGGACTTGCCGCGCTTGCCGGAATAGGGTATTTGATATACTACCTGTTCTTCTAAAATAAAAAATAAATTTCGCCGCTCAAGCGGCAACGGAGGTTAATATGAAAATAACGAAGGATATGCTCATAGGAGACGTCATCAATTGCGGCAATCAGCAGGAGATTGCAAACGTGCTTTTCGGCATGGGAATGCACTGCTTGGGCTGCGCCATCGCGCACGGCGAAACCGTGGAAGAAGCGGCGAGCGTGCACGGCGTGGATGTGGACGATCTGGTGGACAAGCTCAACGAAGCTGCCGCCAAGTAAGCGGAGCGGAAAATGGAAAACATCAGGCTTTTCACAAGTGAAAGCGTGACGGAAGGGCATCCGGACAAGGTCTGCGACAGGATCGCGGACGCGGTGCTGGACGCCTATCTTGCACAGGATAAATTCAGCAGAGTGGCGCTGGAAGTGTGCTGCAAGGGCGAGCACATGTATATGCTCGGCGAAATCACGAGCAAGGGCAGCGTGGACTTGCCCGCCGTGGCGCGCCGCGTGATAGCGGACATCGGCTACAACAGCGCGGAACTCGGCTTTGACGACAAGAACGTGCAGATAACTTGCAATATAGAAAAGCAGTCCCCCGATATCGCCATGGGCGTGGATTCTTCTTACGAAGAAAAAGAGGGCGGCGCGGACAAGTACGGCAAGACGGGCGCGGGCGATCAGGGCATGATGTTCGGCTATGCCTGCACGGAGACAAGCGAGCTCATGCCCCTTGCCATCTCCCTTTCCCACAAGCTCACGCAAAGGCTAACCTATGTACGCAAGAGCGGCATTTTACCCTATCTCCGTCCGGACGGAAAGGCGCAGGTCACCGTGCGTTATATCGGCGGGGTGCCCGCCGGGATAGACGCGGTGGTGGTCTCCACCCAGCACGGCGAGCAGATTTCCATGCAGGATTTGCGCGTGGACATCAAGCGCGAAGTGATAGACGCCGTCATCCCCGCAAATATGATGGACGAGAGCACCAAGCTCTACATCAACCCCACGGGCAGGTTCGTATTGGGCGGCCCCGCGGGCGATTCGGGCGTGACGGGCAGGAAGATAATCGTGGATACGTACGGCGGATATTGCCCGCACGGCGGCGGAGCTTTCTCCGGCAAGGACCCCACCAAGGTGGACAGGAGCGCGTGCTATATGGCGCGCTACATCTGCAAGAACGTGGTGGCGGCGGGTCTTGCCGAGCGCTGCCAAATGCAGGTGGCGTACGCCATAGGCGTGGCGCGCCCCGTGAGCGTTACCGTGGATACGTTCGGCACGGGCAAGGTGAGCGACGCGGAACTCGCGCGCGCCGTGCAGGTGGTGTTCGACCTGCGCCCCGCCGCGATAATCGACAAGTTGGAGCTGCTCTCGCCCATATACGAGCGCACTTCCAATTACGGGCATTTCGGCAGGGAAGGTTTTGCTTGGGAGCGCGTCGACATGGTCGAGCAATTGAAAAAAGCGGTTAAGTGAACAAGGAATGGAGCTTAAAGGTTCGGTTACGGACATAATCTTCCGCAACGAAGAAAACGGATACAGTGTGGTGGAGCTTGCTTGCAAAGGCAGGCTCTTAACTGCTGTGGGCAAATTTCCGCCCGTTACGGAAGGGCAGGAGCTATTGCTGGAAGGAAGATACGTCATCAACCGCCAATTCGGCGAACAGTTCGCCGTGGAAAAAGTTTCCATCGCCCAACCCACTTCGGAAGAGAGCATAATAAGGTATCTCTCCGGCGGGCTTTTCAAGGGCGTGGGCGAAGTCACCGCGCGCGCCATTGTGGACAGGTTCGGCACCGATACCTTAAAGGTGATAGAGCACAATCCCGCCGACCTTGCGCAGATAAAGGGCATATCCCTTAAAAAGGCGATGGAGATAAACACCTCCTTTCACTACCTGCGCGACATGCAGGACGCCATTTTATTCTTGCAAGATCTTGATATAGGGCTGAATATCGCCATCAAAATCTACAAAATTTACGGCGCGGATACGCAAAAAACGGTAAAAAACAATCCCTATAAATTGGTGGAGGACGTGGACGGCGTGGGCTTTTTGACCGCGGACAAGATAGCCGCGGGGCTGGGCATACGCGAGGACAGCCGTTTTCGCATAACCGCCGCCATCGTGCACACCTTGAAGGAGGCGACGAACAAGAACGGGCACACCTATCTCCCGCGCGAAATGTTGGTGAACGAGTGCAAAAAGCTGCTCCATCTTCAGCGCCTGGACGCTGAGGAGGTGATAAGCGACGTCATCGACGATATGGAAGTGGCGGGAAAGCTCGTGTGCATTCAAACGCCCGAACATGTCGCCGTAATTTTGAGCGGTTTTTACATCTCCGAGCGCGCCATCGCCGCCACTATCGTGCGCCTTGCGCATATGCAGATGCCGCTTGAGATCTCCGCCATGGCGGACATAGAAGAATACGAGCGGATAAACAAGATAACTCTGCACGAAAATCAAAAAAAGGCGGTGGAAGGCTGCTTAAAGCACGGCATAACCGTGGTCACGGGCGGACCGGGCACGGGCAAGACCACCATAATAAAGTGTATCATCTCAATTCTGCGTTCCAGGAAGAAAAAAGTCGCCCTCTGCGCCCCCACGGGCAGGGCGGCAAAGCGGCTCACCGAAGCCACCGGGGAGGAGGCAAAGACCATCCACCGCATGCTCGATCTTTCCTTCGGCGAGGGCGGGATATTCACCTTTGACGAGAGCAATAAGCAGGACGCGGACGTGATAATCGTGGACGAGGTGAGCATGTGCGACGAGTATGTGTTCAGCGCGCTGTTGTCCTCGCTCAAGGGCGGAGCGAGCTTAATCATGGTGGGCGACAAGGATCAGCTCCCCTCCGTGGGTGCGGGCAATGTGCTCGCGGATGTGATAAAGAGCAAAGTTGTGCCCGTATACTACCTTACGCAGATATACCGCCAGGACGAACACAGCCTTATCGTGAGCAACGCGCATGCGATAAACAACGGCAAAATGCCCGTCTTTGACAACAAGAGCCGCGACTTTTTCTTCTCTTCCTGCGAAGACCCGGAGGAGATCTTGGCAACCGTGATAGACATGGTCACAAAGCGCCTCCCCGGCTTTACGGGCGTGGAAGCAAACCGCATTCAAGTGCTCTGCCCTATGAAAAAAGGCATAGCAGGGGTGGAAAACATGAACGTAAAACTGCAAGAAACGCTCAATCCGCCCGAAAAAAATAAGCCGGAAATAAGGGTAGGTCTGCACACCCTCCGCCTGCACGACAAGATAATTCACACCATGAATAACTACGACTTGGAGTGGACGGACGAAGAGGGCGGCGCCGGCAGCGGCGTTTATAACGGCGACATAGGCTACATCACTGCCGTAAACCCCACCGAGCCTTCCTTGACCGTCACCTTCGAAGACGGCAAAACAGCCAAATATTCCCAAGGCTCGCTCGACCAAATAAAGCCCGCTTATGCCATCTCCGTCCACAAATCGCAGGGCAGCGAATTTCCCGTGGTGGTGCTGGCTCTGCCCAAGGGCAATTATATGATCATGACGCGCAACCTGCTCTATACCGCCGTCACCCGCGCCAAAGCCGTCGTCGTGCTCGTCGGCGCAAAGCAGACGGTGGCGAATATGGTGGCGAATACTTATATGACGAGGAGATACAGCCTTTTAGCTGATTTTATAAGCGAAAGAGAAAAAGGATAAAGGTTCGAAAGTTTACAACTTTTCGGACCTTTTCCTCTTTCGCTTGCTGAGGGGCAACCCCGCCATTCGCAAGCAAGATTTCTCCATGAACAGCAATAACGCTCCGACGGCGCAGCTCCGCCGTGCCGCGGCATTGCTTGCTTGAGCCGCGGTTTCCCCTCTTTTTGCGGGAAAGTGAGCAGGGTGGCGCACTTTGCGTTACCCGCAAAAATTCACCCCTTCTGATTTGAGAGGCAGTCGCCTCTCTCAAGGATACGCTTGGCAAAAGTGCGATTTTGCCGCGCTTTATTGCACTTCTTTATCACTTCGCAGTAACTTTTAACATTAAAGTGTAACCTTGTTTCTTCGCACTTACGCAAGCTCCGCCTTGCTCACGCACGGCTCCGCGAGAGGGCAAGCCTCTCTAATGGTAACGCTTGGCATTTGCCGCGCTTTATCTATACTTCTTTATATCTTCGCAAGGGCTTTAATCACAAAAGGGCAAGATGTTTATTCGCAATCTTATGGGGTAAAAATGATACTTTCGCAATAAGACCAAGCAAGTGTAGACCCGCTTGCGGCACCTTAACTTTTGCGCGGCGTTGCTCGCAACAGTACGCGCAAAAATATCACGCGACCTCTCGTCGCCTTGGCGGTTTGAGGGCGCATTTCACTTTTGGCGTGCGAATAGCTTCTGCGAAGAGAAAGAGCCTTGCGCTCCTTTACGGTTGCTTCAAGGCTTTTATAGTTTGACAAGCCAAAAATATCACTTTTTTGGGGTAGATGTAGTACGCTTATTTTTTATCTTTTATCCCCAAAAAAATATCACGATTTTTGAGGGACGCTATCGCTCCGCAAAAAGTAATTTGCGTCCCTCAAAAATCATTCCCTCCTAGTCACACACCTCGTCCTCACCGCTCCGTCCTTCACCGTTACGGAAGGGGCGCAGCATAGGCGGGACTTATTGTAAAGGCATTGAGTGCAGTCGCACTGTACCAGCGTTTTGTCGTCGGAAGTGAGGGAGAAGTCTTGGGCGGCTTCGAACTTTTGCCCGAGCATGCCCAAGCCGCGCTTTTGTTTCGTCCTGCACACGCCCTTGCCGTCCACGTTTATAATGCCCGCTCCGCACCTGCATGAGTGGTTGTGTTCGCAATTTGCGCAAAAACATTGCAATTGATTCATATTCGCCTCCTGATGTTTTCAAGGGCAGTATGCGCAATAAGCAAAAAAATATGCCAGCCCCCTTGCCAACGCGCGTGAAATAGGATATAATAAATAAAATGAGAGGTGATATTATGGATAAAAATAAGGAACTGCTCAGTTTGCTCACCCAGGACTGCCGCCGCACGGCAAAGCAGCTTGCCGCCATCTTGGGGGAGAGTGAAGAAGAAGTAAAACAGCGCATCGCAAAGCTGGAAAAATCGGGCGCCATAGTAAAGTACAGCGCCATTTTGAATGACGAGATGCTGGATAGGGACAGCGTTCACGCCATGATAGAAGTAAAGGTAACGCCGCAAAAGTCCAAAGGTTTCGACGCGATAGCGGAGGAGATCTGCCGCTATCCGGAGGTGAAGAGCGTCTACCTCATCAGCGGCGATTTTGACCTTGCCGTGTTTATAGAGGGCAAATCGCTGCGCAGCGTATCGCTTTTTGTTTCGGAAAAACTTTCCGCTATCGAGAGCGTGCTCTCCACCGCCACCCACTTTATTTTGAATATATAAGGTGGAGGGCGTTGTGACCACCAAAACCGGGGGCGGCAGACTGCCGGTGCAGCCATGAGGGATTTCGTAAGCAAAAAGATTAGGGAGATAGCTCCCAGCGGCATCCGCAAATTCTTCGACATAGTCAGCGAGATGAAGGACGCCATATCCTTGGGTGTGGGCGAGCCCGACTTCGGCACACCGTGGGAGATAAGCGAGGCGGGCATTCGCAGCGTGCAAAAGGGCTTCACCCACTATACTTCAAACAAGGGTATGCCCAAGCTGCGCGAGGCCATCTCTCACTTCCTGTCTTCCCGCTATAAGGTGCATTACGACAAGGAAGAGATAGTTGTGACCGTGGGCGCGAGCGAAGCGATAGACATCACCTTGCGCGCCGTGTGCGACCCGGGCGACGAGGTGCTCATTCCCATGCCCAGCTACGTTTCGTATGCGCCGTGCGTATCCATGGCGGGCGGCACGCCCGTGGGCGTGGAGTGCAACGAAAGCAACGGCTTTATCCTCACCAAGCAGATGCTGGAAAGGGCTATAACGAAAAAGAGCAAAGCCGTAATCCTGCCTTATCCCAATAATCCCACCGGCGCGATAATGACCCGCGCCCAGCTGGAAGACATAAGGCAGATAATAATCGATAACGACTTGCTCGTCATCTCGGACGAGATATATTCCGAGCTTACATACGACACAAAGCACGTTTCCATAGCCTCGCTCGAGGGCATGCGCGAACGCACCGTTCTGCTCAACGGGTTCAGCAAAGCCTTTGCCATGACGGGGTGGAGGATAGGGTATGCCTGCGCGCCGCGCGACATACTCGACCAGATTTTGAAAGTGCACCAATACACCATAATGTGCGCGCCCACCATGGCGCAGTACGCCGCACTCGCCGCCCTTGAAACGGGCAAGGAGAGCAGATACGAAGCGGTGGAGGAGATGCGCACGGAATATGATTGCCGCAGGCGCTATCTGCTGCACGAGTTCAACAATATGGGACTCAAATGCTTCGAAGCCAAGGGCGCGTTCTATCTCTTCCCTTCGGTGGCTTCCACCGGCATGAACGGGGAGGAGTTTGCTAACGCCCTGCTCAAAGCGCAAAAGGTGGCGGTGGTGCCCGGTTCCGCCTTCGGCAAGGGCGGGGAAAACCACATCCGCGTATCTTACGCCTATTCGCTGGAAGAGCTGGAAGAGGCGGTCAAACGAATAAAGAACTTTTTGAATATCGGGGAGGAGTTATGAAGGTATTACTGTTGCAGGACGTAAAGGCGCAGGGTAAAAAGGACGAGATAATCGAAGTCAACGACGGCTTCGGCAGGAACTTCCTCATCAAAAAGGGACTGGCTGTGGAGGCCACTCCCAAGGTGATGAACGAATACCGTCTGCGCAAGCAAAAGGAAGAAGCGGACAGGCAGAAGGAGATCGCCGCCGCAAACGAGATGGCTGCGCGCCTAAGCGGGCAGGTGGTCACGGTTAAGGTGAAGTGCGGCGAAAACGGCAAACTCTTCGGCGCCGTCACCGCCAAGGAGATAGCCGATTCCCTCGCCGCCATGGGCTTTAACGTGGACAAGAAGAAGATAGTGATGAAAGAGCCCGTCAAGCTTATCGGCAGGTATGAAATAGAGTTAAAGCTGTACCAGGGCATATCGGTGAAAGTTGCGCTCTCCGTCACGGACGAGCGGCTGCAATAATCACCCTTCGCGCGATATTTTCTCTATCATATCGCCCACGATAAAGGAGTAGATCTCGGCATTGTATCCCCCCGCGCAGGGGCGGAGCAGTGCCGTTTTTTCTATGCCGAGCTGCATATGCGGAGGGGTGCAAAAGCCGCGGCAGCCGCCGAGTGAATTGAACATATCCGCGCGGGATATGCGCTCGCACATCTCCCTGTCCCCGCACATGGCGCTCTCGCAATAAAGGCGGGGCAGAAGCGGCGCGGGATAGGACGGCGCGCTCTCGCGGTAGGTGAAGGAGCGGGTGAGCAGCTCCGGCGTGCCGGATGCAAGCGAGTACTCGCGCGTAACGCTCAGGCGGCACATGTCGCGCAATATGTCCGTAAGCAGCAGCCTGTCGCCGTTTATCGCCGCGCTGCCCGTTACGCATTTCATCACGGGCGTGTAGTCGCCGTTGTAGATGAGGCAGTATATAAATTGCCTCTCCCCGCAAAAGCGCAAAGTTATGAGCACGTCTTTGCCCATGGCGTGGGCGAATATGTCCATGCTCTCCGCCCTCTCAAGCGGCAGGACGGCGGAGAAAGTTTCGCTCTCCGTTTCCAAAGTAAAATAGGGGGCAGGGGCGGAAAAATAAGTCGCCATATGCTCCGTCCCCAAGCACTTTACCGAGGCAAAAAGGCGGGGCAGGGGCGGAAAAAAGGGCAGATACCTGCGCATATCCAGCTTGACTTGCGCGCAAGCCTCTCCCCAATAAATTATCCTTACTCCGCAAGCGGGCAGCAGCTTCCCTCCGCGCACTTCCAGCTTTATCGCCGAGGGCACGAACTTCCACCCGTCGCACGCGCAGACGTATATGTCCTCCCGCGCGCCGCACTCTATCTCATTCGCCGGCTCCCCGTTGACCAAGAGGTAACCCTTATTTTCAAAATATACTTTGAGCATACCACACTATATGCTCCCTCTCCCGCAGTTATGCCGAAGGGCGGGGCATGAAAAAAG
Organism: uncultured Clostridia bacterium; assembly: GCA_944381275.1. Lineage (GTDB taxonomy): Bacteria > Bacillota > Clostridia > Christensenellales > UBA3700 > Alloclostridium. Next base: position 59,523 of record CALWKO010000005.1, read on the forward strand.
CTCCGCGAATTGCGGAGCTTTGCTTTGGTCGATATTTGTTATGCGCGTTCCTCGCTCGTCAAGAGGTAGGAGATCTCATCCTCTACGATTTTGCCGGGGAGGGCGTAGGGGAGAGGGGTGTTTTGCTCGCCTTCGGTATAGCTGGTCACGATGTGGCAGCTGAAGGAAGTGCCGCTTCCGGGGAAGTCGCGGGTGAGGGATACGGAAAGCTGAGTGCCTATCCAAACCCTGCCTTCCTTGTCCGCAAAGTCGCCGCGCATGCCGGTTATCTGCGCGTCGGTGGCGGTGACGGCGGCGGAGACGTTCTCCATCGTCACGGTGGAAAGGTCGCCGTTTTCGTCGTAGTTATAGTAGGGCACGTTTACCGAAAGTCCGCTCGTGCCCACCAGCAGGCGCGCCACCTGGTAGATGAAGTCGTTGTCGATATAGGCGGAAGAGGCGAATGCGGAGTGGGAAACGTCGCCCTTCTTCACTTCCTCGCCGTCCACCTTGTAAGTGTAGCTGTAATTATCTTCGGTATAGCTGCCGATTATCTCCGTCACCTTGGTCACGCCGTCTGTTACGGTAGTGGTCTTGCGGTAGGACTTTTGCACCCTAAAGCCGGTGTCGAGCAAGGACTGCGTTTCCATGGCGGTGGTAACGGTCTTGCCGTCTATCTCCTCACTCACGTTTAAGGCGGAGGTGAAGTAGGTGCCGGAGGCGCTTTCCACCGTTTCGCCGCCCACGGTCACGGGCGCGCCTATCACGCACTCGCCCGTCATGACGTAAGTGCCGATTGCGGCTTCACCGCGGTAAACGTCGTAGGTGAGCGTTTCCTTGCCGTCGGACTTGCCCCATACCTTGCTTGCGGAGTTGAAGAGCACGGATTGCGTAGGGGTGGAGTTGCCGCACGCCGCCGCAACCACTGCTATGGTAGCCACCAAAATTATGGCAAATACAAGTAAGATCTTCTTTTTCATACGCCCATTATAACATAATACGGCGAATTTGCAAAACAAAATTCAAAATAAATATTGACCTTGCCTTCAATCTTTGGTAAATTATAAGTGTAATGCTTGAAATAATTTTATCCGATACCCTGACTTCAACGCCGATACTCGACGCTTTGAAAAAAAATTATGTGCGAGGCACCCGTCATTTGGTGATCGTGCCCGACCGTTTTACGCTCTCTTACGAGCGGGCGGTCTTAAAGGAGCTGCACTTAAAGGGCACCTTCGATATAGAGGTGGCGAGTTTCAGCCGCCTTGCGGATAACGCCCTGGAGAAGGCGGGCATGGGCGCGCTCGATTCCCTCTCCGAAGTCATGCTGCTGCGCAAGGTGATAGAGGGGAATAAGGACAAGCTGCAATGCTTCTCCCGCTCGTCCTCCGGCGCGGGCTTTTGTTCTGAGATGTATGCGGTGCTCTCGCAGGTGCGCGCTTCGGGCGTGACGAGCGAGCAATTGAGGAGCGCGAGCGAAAAGCTGCAGGGCAAAACGGCGCGCAAAGCCGCGGATATAGCCCTTCTTTATTCCGAATACGAAAGGGCGATGGGCGCGATGAAGGACAACCAATCCAAGCTGGAGCTTTTGCTCGATCTGGTCAGGGGCGGGGAGTGGAAGGACGCGCACGTCTACATCTCCGACTTCACCGGGTTCACTGCCGTGGAAGAGGAGATCGTGTGCGCCTTTGCAAGCGCGGCGCTTTCGCTCACGGTGTGCCTTCCCGGCAGTGACAGCGCCAAAAACGGCAGGATATATCCGCAGAACACCGCCGCTCGGCTGATGAGCGCGGCGGATAAAGCGGACGTAAAAGTAAAGACTAAGTACTTCAAAAAGCTAAGCGGCGATTTTGCCGTCATCGGGGACAACCTGTTCGGTTACGGCGGCAAAAAATTCACATCAGACGGCAGCGTTTCCCTCACCTGCGCGCCGCTTGCGGACAGCGAGATAAGGCAAGTCGCGCGCGTGATAAAACAGGCGGTGAGCGGCGGAGAATACCGCTACCGCGACATGGCTGTGGTGTGCTGCGACAGGACGGAATATCGAGGGGTGGTGGAAAAGGTGTTCGCCGATTTCGGCATCCCCGTCTACTTTGACGTGCGCTCGCCCCTCTCCGCCACGGCGGGGGCGCGCCTGCTCATGAGCGGCATAACCGCCGTGCTCTACGGCTGGGAAAAGCGCGACATAATCGAGTTTGCCAAATGTCCGCTCACGGGCATAGATGCGGAGAGCGCGGACATCTTTGAAAATTACGTGCTGCACAGCGGAGCCGACCGCAGCGGCTTTTTATCCCCTTTCAAGGCAGAATTGGAAGATATGCAGGAGGCGGAGCGGGTGCGCGCCCGTATCGCCGCCCTTCTTGCGCCATTGAAGATATTTACAAAAAATTCCACGGCGGAAAATTTCAAGCAGGCGATCACCTTCTTCTTCAACGGCTGCGATTACGTCAAGAACAACTCCGCTTTGGTGGAGAGCGTCCGCCTTTCCGACCCCGCGCAGGCGATGGTGAACGAGCAGAGCGTTTCCGCCATTTCCCGCATACTCGATTCGGCGGAGGAGGTGTTCGGGCAGGACGTCATCTCCGCAAAGGTGTACTCCGAGGTGCTGTTTTCCGCCATCGGCGCGCGCAACATCTCCACCGTCCCCCTCTCGCTCGACTGCGTGTACGTGGGTCAGGTGGGGGAGAGCAGATACGAAGACTGCAAGTATATGTTCGTGGTGGGCGCAAGTTCGGGCAAGCTGCCCGCAGAGAGCGCGGACGGCGGACTGCTCACCGACGGCGATGTGGACGAGTGGCGCAAGTGCAGCGCGGACGTCCGCCCCAACGCCAAGGAGCGCAGTTTGAGTTGCAAGCTCTCCGCGCTCATGACGCTCGTCAAGCCCTCGCAAAAATTATTCGTCAGCTATTGCGCAAACGACAGGGCGGGGAAGAAGACTCAGCCCGCCTCCGCCATGCGCGAGCTTTCGCAATTGCTGGGCATAGAGATAAAATACGTAAAGGAAACGCCCGAGCGGATCACCGATATAACACGCCTTGCGCACTACCTGGGCGGCAGGGGGAACGCCAAGAGCGCGCTCATCACCTTCGCCCGCCTGCAGCGGGACAACGTGCGCATTCTCGACTATAACGACATGAACGCGCTCTACGGCTATGTGAGCGAAAAGTACGGGGAAGAATATATCTCCCACATGGTCGAGGGGCGGGATATGCCCTTCGAGGGCGGCGACCTCACGCGCGAGGTGCTGGGCGGCGGCTATGCCTCCGCAAGCGGATTGGAAAGATACGCTTCCTGCCCGTTTGAATATTTTATGGAGTATGTGCTGGGCGCCAAGGAGAGGGAAGAAGCCTCTCTCAACGTGCGCGACACGGGCACTTTGCTCCACGCGGTCATGGAGGAGTTTTTCGGCAAGGATATGCCCTACGACCTGCCGCTCGAGGAGCTGGAAGACTTTGCGGGAGGGGTGATCTCGGCGGCGCTGGAAACGCCTGAGTTCCTCTACTTAAAGGGGATCCCCGCCGCAGAGCTGGACAGGCTGAAAAAGCGCGCGGCGTTCATCATCCAATCGCTGTGCGCCAATATGAAGGACGGTCAGTTCCGCCCGTACAAGACGGAGCTCAAGTTCGGCTTCGGCGGGGACAGTCTGCCCGCGGTCGAGGTGGATGTGGACGGGCAAAAAGTCAAGCTGCGCGGCGTGATAGACAGGGTGGATAAGTGGGGCGATTACGTCATCGTGGTGGACTACAAATCCAAAAAGGCATCCACCATGCAGGTAAAGCCGATAACCGTGGCAAAGGGGGAGCGCATTCAAACGTTTATCTATATGAACGCGCTCTTGAATTGGGATAAAAAGTTAAAGCCGGCGGGGGTGTTCTACCTGCCTCTGGGCAGCGACTATGTGGCGGCTTCCGGCGGCAACAGATACTATTACGTAGGGTTTGCCGCAAACGACCCCGAGCTTATAGAGGCGTGCGACCCGAACAAGACGGGCAGCTTATATCCTTACGCCTTTAAGGGCAAGGCGGTCAAGAGCACAAAAAGCGGCACCCTTCTTTCCGAAGAGGGCTTTGAAAAATATTGCAAATACGTGCTCGAGCTCATCGCGCGCAACTTGCACGACATGAAGGGCGGCTTTATCATGCCCTCCCCGGCAAGCGAGGGCGCGTGCAAGTACTGCAACTTCGCAAACGTGTGCGGCAGGAAGGGCGAGGGCATAAGGGACGAAAAATACAAGGACGTCTCCATAGCGGGAGAGGAAGGAGAAGGCGATGGAATGGAATGATTGGAGTGCAGAACAGCGCGCCGCCATCTTGCGCCATACGGGCAATACGCTCGTTTCCGCCTCCGCCGGCAGCGGCAAAACGGCGGTGGTGGTGGAGCACGTGGTGCGCCTCGTCACGGGCATGCTCCCCGGCGTAAAGCTCGCGCCCGTCCCCGTCAGGCGCATACTCATGCTCACCTTCAACAACGCCGTGGGCGAGGAACTCAGGGAGAAGATACACACCGAATTGCTCAAGAGCATAAACGATAAAAACGCCGAATATCTGCGCGACCAACTCTACGATCTGCCCTTTGCGGATATAGGCACGCTGCACGGCTATTGCAAAAGGCTCATCTCCGAGCATTTCGACGCGCTCGGGCTGGACCCCGCCTTCACCGTGATGGACGAGGAGGAGAGCAGCCGCATTTTTTCCGCCGCCCTCACCGCCGTGCTGGACGAATCGGCGCGCAGAGGAGAGGAGGACGTCTACGAGCTCTTGGAATTTTTGGGCGGCAAGAACGCCTTGAGGGAGGAGATAACCAAACTGTATAACAAGGCGTGCGCGGAGTACGGCGGCTTAAACAAGATGCAGCGGGAATGGCTGGCAGAGTACAGTTTGCCTCTCGACAGCTCCACGGCGGTCAGGGCGTACCTCGGCAGGATAAGGGACATCTCCCGTTCGGCGTTAAAGGCGCTTGGCGAACTGTGCCCGCTGCTCGAAGATAACTTTCTGCCCAGGCACGCCGCCATGCTCGCAAGGGACGCCGCTCAGCTCAAAGGGCTGGTCGATATAAGTACTTTCGAGGAAGCCTCCGCAGTAACCCTTAATTTCGAGCGGTTCATCGCGGCAAAGGCGGCGGAAAAAGAGGGGGATATAGAAGGGCTCATCCCCCGCGCCAAGCAGGTGCGCGATTCATACAGGGGCCCGCTCCTCAATCTGTTGAAGAACTTTACGCACGGCAAGGATGAAGAGGTAAGGCGCATGCAGAGCGCGCGCAATCTCACCCTCACCCTGGTAAACCTCACCCGCGCCGCCGCAGAAAAGTACGCGGAGGGCAAGCAGAAGGAAAACAAGCTGGACTTCGACGATCTGCAGCAGTACGCCTGCAAGCTGCTTGACGACGATCAGCTCGCGCGCAGCGTGGCGGACAGGTACGACTACGTGTGCGTGGACGAATATCAGGATATAAACGCCGTGCAGGAGCGGCTGCTGCAAGCGCTCACGGGCGAAAAGAACAACTTGTTTATGGTGGGCGACGCCAAGCAGAGCATATACGCCTTCCGCAATGCGGACACCACCATATTTTTGGGCAAATACAAAAAGTATTCCCTGGGCGAGGACGGCACCGCAATAAAGCTTAACCGCAACTTCCGCTCAAACGGCGGCATATTGCGCTTTTCCAACGAAGTGTTTACGCACATCATGACGGAAGACAGCTGCGGACTCGACTACGAAAAAGAGGGCAAGTTCGTGGTGGACGGCGGCGGCGAAGGCTGCGTAAAAGTAGCGGCATTTGAGAAGAAGGTGGCGGAGCAGCTCTCCTTCGACTTCCCGGAAGGGTACAGCGTAAAGGCGGACGCCCTCCGCCCCCGCTTCACCATGGCGCGGCGAGAGGCGATCTACATCGCGGACAAGATAAACAAGCTGGTGGGGCACGCCTATATCACGACAAAATCGGGCGAAAGGCGGCTTGTGGAGTACGGCGACATCACGCTTCTCGCCCGCACCACCACGGGCGGCGTGCCGCAGATTTTGGAAACGCTGCGCAACTTGGGTATCCCCATCGACGCGAGCGGACTCATGCGCGAGGAGGGGAATATCTACATCGACAGGCTGGTGGACTACTTGCGCGTGATAGACAACTTCAGGGAGGACTTCCCCCTGTCCTCCGCGCTCGTGCAGTTCGGCGGCTTCGATTTTGCCGAATGCGTGAAGATAAGGCGCTTCGGCGGCAAAAAGGACAAGCTGTGGCAGGCGGTGAAAAAGTGCGCCGAGGGCAGCGAACCTCTGTGCGAAAGGGTAAAGGCGTTTGTAGACAGGGTGAAAAACTACCGCGCCATGTCGGCATACATGAGCGTATCAGACCTCATCCGCCGCATCATCTCCGATACCGATTACGACGCCGTCGTGGGCGGCGCGGAGGGCGGAGGCAAGTTTATCGCCGAGCTCAACGCCTTTGTCGGTTCCCTCACGGGCAAGCAGTACGACCGCAGTCTGCCCGCCTTCATCTCCGTCATGAACGAGGGGGTGAAGATAGGCGTGAGCGCGGAGAGCGAAAATTGCGTGCGCACCTGCACCGTGCACTCGAGCAAGGGCTTGGAATTCCCCGTCGTATTCCTCATCGATTCCGGTACCGAGATAAAAAAATCGGAAGACGCCAACATCTCCTTCGACCGCCGCCTGGGCATAGCCTGTAAGTACGCGGACAGGGATAACAGGCAAAGGGGCGACACCTTGTTCTTCCGCTTCATGCGCGAATTCAAGAACGCGGAGCAGACGGGCGAGCTCATCCGCCTGTTCTATGTGGCGCTCACGCGCGCGCGGAACCTATTATATATCACGGGCACCTGCAAGTGGGAATTCGGCACCGCCCGCCCCCCCTTGAGCTTTCTTGCCATGCTCTCGAACGTGTTCGCCGAACGTCCCGATCTTGCGGAAAAGTATATCGACGAGGACGCTGACTTCCAAGCGGAAGAGGGAACTGCGGAGGGGGCTAATATCCCGCTCTTCGCCGCCGCCGAGCACTCCGCATTGAGCGAGTATCTGGATAAGCCCTACCGCTTTGAGGGAAGTTCGGCTACGGGTATAAAATATTCCGTGTCGGCAATAAATAAGGAGCAGGATACGGGGCAGTACTCCGCCGGCGCTTCCGAAGCGCTCTTCGGCGAGGAAAAAGCTACGGTGGGCACGGCTTACCACCATGTCCTTGCGCAGATAGATTTTTCCTGCACCTCGCCCGAACAGGTGAGCGCGGCTATGGAAAACATGGTGGCGGCGGGCAAGCTCACCCATGCGGAAGAGCGGCTCGTCGACCCCGCCGTGGTGGCAGGCTGTCTGCAATCGGACATAGTCGCCCTTGCGCGGCGGAGCAGGCACGAGAGGGAAAAACGCTTCACCCTCTACCTTCCCGCAGATGAAGTTCTGCCGGACGCCAAGACGGACGAAAGCGTGCTCGTGCAGGGCGCGATAGACTTGATGATCTTCGGCGACGGCGGAGGGGAAAACGTGCTTGTGGATTTCAAATACACCACCCGTCCGGCGGCAGAAGTGAAGAAGACGTACGCAAAACAGCTCGAGCTCTACGCCCTCGCCATGCAGGAGTGCGCGGGGATAAAGCCGGATAGGAGGGTGCTCTACCTGCTGGGCAGGAACGAAACGATAGAGCTTTGACCTTTCCGCATACTACATACAATAAAGGAGTAGTTTTATGCGGAATTTTATTTATTCGGTAGTTCAAAACGTGAATTTCGGCGTGCTCGACGTCGCAGCCCTGTGCGTATGCGCGGGAGCGGCGATCCTTGCTCTCGCCCTGTTCACCGCGCTCAGGCTGACGCGCGCCCCCTCTTATAAGTTGCTTGCCCGCTGCAAAAAGTTTGCAAAAAAGCACGGCAAAGTAACCGCGGCAAACGCCGGCCTCTTCGGCAAAAAGGTGATAAAGCCGTGCGGAAGGCTCATATATTATACCTATTTATATAATCTGCGCTTTTCCGGCGTGCAGGCGGCGGGAAGGGCGGCGGCTCCGCTCGTTTGCGCAAAGTCCGGGGCGCCCCATGGCTTTGCGGCGGCGGGGACGGTCTTTTCGGCAATATCCTTTGCGCTGTTTGCGCTTAGCGGTTACGCTCTGTCCGCGGCGGCAGCGGCGGCTCTTGCCGTGGCGGCGGTATGGATCGTGTGCGCCTTGGCTTATGCCCTGATATGCGCCCTTGCCCGCGTATCTGAAAAAATCGCAGGGGAGCGGACCGCCAACGCCATTCTCGCCGCCACGACCCCCGCGCCCGTGAACGCGGACAAAGCCATCGAGGAAAACCCCGCCTTTGTGGCAAAATCCGACTTAGACAAATTCTTTTCGCAGGCGGACGCCCTGCTATCCGCGGGCGTGAGCAAGCAGGTGGCGGCGGCGATGCTGGGCGGCATAGACGGGATGATAAATTCCAACCTCTATTGCGGAGCGGAGCGCCTGCGCCTTTCCGCGTTAAAGGAAAGAGTGAAAAAAATTTGCGTTTAAAAGGTTGCGTAACTTTTTTTTCGGTGGTATTATTAAAGGGCAAAGGTTCGACCTTTGTCCCTTTTCGCGCTGTACGGGATTTTTCTCGGCATACCCCAAGCCTTTCGGCTATGCGGGAGGGGCGTTCGGAAAACACCGCGGCATTTTGCCGCACAGGGGGTGCGTCATGGTAGAGATATTCAAGAGCGAAGTCGGCGGCAAACTTTCCGCAATCCTGCCCGAAGTCTACGAGCAGGAGGGATTTTCCGTTAAAGATTGCTGGATAAACCTGGTCAATCCCAGCGATAAGGAAGTCGCGTTCGTCAGCTCTCTCACCGGCATAGAAGACGACATGTTAAAGGCGCCTTTGGACGACGAAGAGAGGTCGCGTATCGAGCAGGAGGACGATCACCTCATGGTGCTCGTCGACATGCCCGTCATCGACGAAGAGGACGATTACTATTCCTACTATACCATTCCTATGGGCACGTTCATCAAGCAGAACGTCATCGTCACCGTATCGCTGCGCGAAAGCACTGCGCTCAGGGATTTCGTGCGCGGCAAGGTGAAGAACTTCCGCACCGATCTAAAAACGCGCTTCCTCTATCAAATGCTTTATAACATCGCCGCCCGCTTCCTAAGCTACTTGAAGCAGATAGATAAAGCCAGCGGCCGCATACAAAACGAGCTGCACAAGTCCACCAAAAACAAGGAGCTCATCCAAATGCTCGACTTGGAAAATTCGCTCGTCTACTTTGCCACGTCCCTCAGCGGCAACGACGCGGTCATCTCCCGCCTGCTCACGATAAAGAACAACCGCTTCCTCATCGCCTACGAAGAAGAGCAGGAGCTTTTGGAAGACGTCGCCGTGGAAACCAAGCAGGCAATCGAGATGTGCACCATCTACCGCGACATTCTCTCCGGCACGATGGACGCCTACGCTTCGGTCATCTCGAATAACCAAAACTCCATAATGAAGGCGCTCGCCATCATCACGCTGATGATGTCCATCCCCACGCTGGTGGCGTCCTTCTTCGGAATGAATACCTGGCTGCCGGGAGGGCAGAAGATATGGGGCTTTGTTTTTGCCATAGCCCTGTCCGTCATCCTGGTGCTGGTCACATTCCTCGTGGTCAAGAAGAAAAAATTGCTGTAAAAATTATAAAATTTCCTGCGTAATATGTTTGACAAACCATTTCAATAATGGTACTATATTAAGGCTGTCACCGATAAAGCGTCTAAATTGCCTCGGCAGACAGCCTGAACATTAAGCGTAAAAACTTTTGGGGAATTAGCTCAGTTGGTAGAGCACCTGCCTTGCAAGCAGGGGGTCAGGAGTTCGAATCTCCTATTCTCCACCATTAGGGGCTAATAGCTCAGCTGGTTAGAGCACACGCCTGATAAGCGTGAGGTCGGTGGTTCGAGTCCACTTTAGCCCACCACTGCGACATAGTCGTAAGGGATAAAGCGGCAGACCTCACCTAAGCTATTCTAGTCGGTGGTTCGAGTCCACTTTAGCCCACCACTGCGACTTAGTCGCAAGGGATAAAGCGGAAGACCTCACCTAAGCCATTTTTGGTCGGTGGTTCGAGTCCACTTTAGCCCACCACTAGGAGAGTGCTCGATTGCAAAGCGATGCGATTGGCACCCGCCCTAAAAGCCGACAAAAGTCGGATTTGCACATTCACAACTGCATAGCATAGAAAGTAGACGATCAAAACGATATCATACGAGAAAAACAGCATGGTAAA
>CALWKO010000006.1 GCA_944381275.1 uncultured Clostridia bacterium
ATCTGTTCCAGCTTCTTCAAGTTCTGTTCAAATGTCATTTTTTCACCTCATTGACCACGGCGCTCGCCCTGCCGTCCGCGCCGGTGAGGGTGATCTCCTCACCCCGGGTTAACTGTGATACGCGCGTGACTTCGCCTGACTTATTGTGAATTATAAAGTATCCCCTCTTCAACATATTTTCAGGGTTGAGCATATTCAATTTTATAACTTCTTGCTTTAATTTGCTCTCTGCCGCCTGCAATTTCGCCTTTACGGAATAAGTCATTCTATCCGCGCTGCCTGCCACTCTTGTTTTGGTAAGGGTGATGCTCTCGCGTGAGCGAGAAGCCATTTGCAGACACAAATGCGCCAAATCCGCGCGCATACGGGCTATTTTGTCCTGCAAGCCGTCCTTGCAAGCTCCTATGGTTTCATAAATGTATGCTATCAGCTCCTTGACGTCGAAGGCAAGCATATTGGCGGCGGCGGTGGGTGTGGCGGCGCGCACGTCCGCAACCATATCGCAGAGCGTGTAGTCCGTTTCATGTCCCACGGCGGAGATGACGGGCGTTTTGGCGGCGTATATCGCCTTTACCAAATTTTCGTCGTTAAATGGCATGAGCTCTTCCATTGAGCCTCCGCCGCGCGCGATAATAATCACGTCGTAACCCAGCTCGTCCACTTTGCCTAGGGCTTCGCATATCTTTGCCGCGGCGCCGACGCCCTGGACGGGCACGTCCGCTATATCTATATCGGTATAGGTGTTCTTCGCCCTCATGGTGGTCACGATGTCGCGCTTGACGGCTCCCGCCAAAGACGTGAGCACGCATATGCGCTTAGGGTAAGCCGGCAAGGGGATTTTATGCCCTTCGTCGAAATATCCCTCCTCGGCAAGGCGCTTTTTGAGCAATTCCAATTTGAGGGCGAGCGCGCCTTCCCCTATCGGCTTTATACTGCGGGCGATAAAGGAGAGCTTGCCCATCTTCTGCCAATAATCCACGCTGCCGAAGAGGACGACCGCTTCTCCGTTTTTGGGAATATACACGTTCTTTATCCCGAAGCAGGAGCAGGATATCTTGCTGTTTTCGTCCTTCAAATCGAAAAAGGCGTTATTGCCCTTGATCGAAAAACCACTCACTTCCCCCGCAACGGAGATGTCGTGGAGCATTTCTTCGGCAATGAAGATCCCCTTTATATAAGTGCTTAAAACAGTTACTGTTAATACGTTTTGCATTACGAAAGCCTATTTTTTGCGGCGCTTAAAGTGTTGGCAAGCAGCATAGTTATCGTCATGGGACCCACGCCGCCGGGGACGGGAGTGATAAATGAGCACTTGGGAGCGACTTCGTCGAAATCAACGTCGCCGACGAGTTTGCCGTCTACCCTGTTTATGCCCACGTCGATCACGATCGCGCCTTCCTTGACCATGTCGCCCTTTAAGAATTTGGGGCGCCCTATCGCCACGACCACTATATCCGCCTTCTTGGTGTAGCTTGCCAAATCGGCGGTCTTGCTGTGGCACACGGTCACTGTGCAATTTGCATTCAGGAGCAGCATCGCCATGGGTTTGCCCACCGTGTTCGATCTGCCTATCACCACCGCGTCCTTGCCGGCGAGCTGAACTCCCGTGGATGCCAGAAGGTGCATCACTCCCAGCGGCGTGCACGATACCGTGTTAGGTCTGTTCATGGACAAAAGTCCCGTATTTGTGGGACTGAATCCGTCCACATCCTTGCTGTCCGGTATGAGAGAGAGCAGATATTTTTCATCATAGCCCTTGGGGAGAGGGAGCTGAACGAGGATGCCGTCCACCCCGTCGTCTTCCGCAAGTGAGCGGATATATGCCGCTATTTCTTCCTGAGGGGTGCCGTTTTCGTATTTTTGACAGATGGAGCGAAACCCTACCTGTGCGCACCCTTTTATCTTGTTGTTCACATAGGTGTGCGACGCGGGATCGTCGCCCACGATTATCACCGCCAGGGCGGGTACCCTGCCGAACTTCTTTTCAAATTCGATGGTTTGAGCAGCCAAATCCTGCCTGATGTCCGCCGAAACCGCCTTGCCGCTTATCAACTGCATATCACGCCTCCAACTTTTTTATTACGCCCGCGAGCACGCCGTTTACAAAGGACGCGCTCTTTTCCGTAGAATAGTTTTTCACGAGTTCGAGCACCTCGCTTACGGAAACGGGCGTGGGTATATCGTCCATATATTTCATCTCGTAAGAAGCAAGCAGCAGCGCCGCAAGATCCGGCTTGAAGATACGCTCGGGATTAAAGCCGGTGGTGCAGCTTGAAATGAGTTCGGTAAGTTCGCTGAAATGAGCTATCACCCCATCGTAAACGGTTTGGATATACTGCTTGTCCGCCTGAGTTATGCCGGGATCGGCGCAGATGACGTCAAGCGTAAGCTCATCCCTTTCTTTGCGGAATAAGTATTCGAAAATCAACTTATATGCGCTGTCTCTTGCAATTCTTCTGCTCATAGTAACCTCTTTGGTATAAAATACCCCGCCGCCGCTTATGCGTCGGCGAGGATGTCAATCATTGAAAACCACACCCGCGACAAATACGTTGATAGCTTTCACCTTGTAGTAGGTGGAACTCTCCACCGCATGCTTGATTTTTTCCTGCATATCGCACACCACTTGCGGTATTACATAGCCGTAATATACGTTTATGGCGATGTCTATCGTAGCCATATTGTCCATAAGCGTAACGGTGATGGCGCTCGTCCTCTTCTTCCTGGAAGGCGTGAACGTAGGTCCGTTATAGCCCACCTCGTAGGATACGGACGCCACACCTTCCACTTGCGAAGCGACTCCGCACGCGATGGAAGATATCACGCTTTGATAAGTATCTTTATTAGACAGATCCTGCTTATTGCCGTTTGCCATATTTCCTCTCTCGGGCATATATTATAATAATTATACCCTTATTGTAATAAGTTTAGCACATATAAAAGAAAAATACAAGTGTTTGCGCTTATTCCTCCGAGTAAGGCACGACGACTACCTGCGTGGCGTTGTAATCCGTTTCGTCCAGGATGACGGAGAGTATGCCCGCCACTTGCTCGCTGGTAAGTTCGCTCTGCGATACCACCACGTTGATGTTGTCCTCACTCATGGTGACCACGGCGTCCTCAAAGCCCTGCGCCTTTACGAGTCCTTCCAGCACGAGTTCGCGTTCAATGACGTCGATGAGCTCCAGCTTCTTTTCATTGGCGGAAGTGATGAGCTCGTCGGTGGACGTATCGGAAGTGAGAATTGCGTCCAGGAGTGCAAATTCCTCCGCCCTAGCCGTTTCACGCTCCGCTCTGCACGAGGTGAAGAAGGTTTCCGCCGTGGTGACGACTTCGCCGTCGCCTGTCTGCCCAATCTTGTCGTTGAGCACGAAGTTGAGCGTGCCCGTTACGATGAGCAATGCCACCATCGAGCAGAGCACGATGACTTTTTTAGCGTTTGCCGAAAGTTTTTTGATTTTCATATATTTACCTCCGTTGGGTTGTTAATTCTTCTTGTAAATTTTTATCTTCCCGCCGTCCACATCCATAAGGGTGCAGATGATGTCGATTATCTTTAGCTTTACGTTCATGTCCCCTGCGCCTTCTGCCGATACCACTACCCCTTCGGCGCGACCGTCTTCACCGTAAGTTATCATAACTGAGCAATCACCCACACCGGTGACGCTTTCGAGCAGCGCTTCCAGACGAGCTTCCTCTGACGATTGCGGTTGCTGAACGGAATATACGGGCAGATTACTTTCCTTACTTTCATTTACACCCAGGTAAATAAGCAAGGCGATGCACACCGCCGCCGCCAGCAAGATCAGCTCGATGTGCTTAACCGTCTTCAACTTTTCCGCAAAATTTTTCAGCCTTCCCTTCATACGCGCTCAAGCACTCCGCAAGATGATGTATGTTGTTTTCTGTAATATATATATTTGCGGAATTTTCGGTTATGTCTGCAAAAGCCTCCTGATTTTCTTTATCCTTCATATCTTCCAATTTTTCCGCAAGTTCTTCGTCTGCGGTTATGGGAGCGACGTTAAAAAATTCCGTTACCGATTCGGATGAGTTCAATAAAAACGGTATGGGCGCGATGATCGCCGCGACCACGAAGATCGCCAAAAATCCTTTTATATACTTTGCCGTTTCCCCTTCCGGCAGGAGTATGTCCGCCAAAGTCGCCAGGGCTATCACACCCACAATTCCCATTATCCAACCGCTCATATTACCCCCGCATTACATGTGCCGATGATGAGCATAACCAAAATCACGAACATAAACGCCATGCCCGCAAGCGCCGCGGTGAGCAATGTCGTATTTTTGGAAACGCCGTAAAGCAGGTCGCTTATGCGCTTGTCTGAACATATCGGTTCGCAAAGCCCTGCCGTAAGTTTAAGACCCAGCGTGAACACCGCCGTCTGCACCATGGGTACCGCCACGGCGGCAAACAGGATGATAACGCTCACAAGACCCAAGGAATTTTTTATCAAAATTATGCCGGTGAGCGCCAAGTCCAGCCCGTCGGAAAGATAGCCGCCCAAGATGGGAATATAGCTCTGCACGGCAAACTTTGCCGTTTTGACGGATATTGAATCGGCAATTCCGCCCACAAGCCCCTGCATTGTGAGGAATGCTGCAAAGAGAGAAAACGCCCCCGCGAGTACGAATACCGCCGCCGATTTGAAAAATTTGGTAAGTCTGCCCAGCTTGATATTGCAAGAGAGATTTCCCACTATGCTCAGCACCACCGCCGCCACAAAACAGGGCAAGACGAGTGAGGAAATCACCGTGCCTATCCCCGTGGACAATATAGCCATAAGCGGACTGTAAACGCCCGCGGCGGACGCGGAACCGAGAGCCGTTATAAGCGCAAGTAATACGGGGAACACCGCCTGCATGAGCGAGCACATCCCCTCTATCGTCTCCTTCACCTGAACGATTATCGCCGTTATCTGCACGGATAAGATCACGATAATCGCCGCATAGCAGGCAAAATGGACTATTTCGCGCGTATTATCTCTTAAAAATCCCGAAGAAAGCCCTTGCATCATGGCGGTCATTACGGCTATTGCAAATATCGCTGCAAAGGCGGGTATACAATTCTTAATACCGCCCGTAACGGCATTTATAATTATGGACGAAAACTGCTCCGCACCCACGGAAAATTCCCCGTCCAATACCGCCTCGACCAATTCCCTTACCCCCTGCGAGAAGGTTTTGCTTGTTCCGTATTCCTCCGCCCACTCTTCAAGGGAGGAAAAATCTATGGCGTCCAACCCCTCTTGTACATTATCTTCCAATTCGTCTATCGTTTCGTTTAAGGAAGTATCCTCATCTTCCCCTTCCGCAGCCGCCATTCCGGGAGTAAACGCGAGAAATGCCAACAAAATTATAACTGTTAGTAAGAATATCTTTCTCATGAAACAATAGCCGATATGGCTTTAATAAGCGACATTACTATGGGCAGCGCGGTGAGGAAAATAGTTATCTTCCCTGCTAAAGAGATCTTTTTACCTATTGAAGCGCAGTCCAAGTCGTTGCACAAACTTACGGAGTACTCCGTTAGATAGCCTATTCCGATGATTTTGAGCAGCGATGAAAACAGAGATCTATCTAATCCCGTCTTGTCCACTATCCCTTCAAACGCCACTATCACGTCGGAAAGAGCAGAGAGCGTGATGATGAGAATTACTATGCCGGCGGCGATGACCGCCATCGGCGCGTATTCGCTGCGCGCGTTGCGCAAAAGGAGAGCGGCGATCGCGCCTATCAAACCTATTCCTATTACTTTTACTATATCCATCAGTACAAATTCAAAAGTGAGCGCAGACTGTCGAACAGTCCGCCCAGCATATCCAGCACCATGATAAGCACGATGATAAGTCCCGCCAAGGTCACAAAGGTGGCGATCTCGTCCTTGTCGCTCTTTTTCAAAATGATATTTATTATCGCGGTCAAAATGCCCACGCCCGCAATTTTGAATATAGAATCTATCTCCATTTTCCCTCCTATGCGGCAAGTATCATGGCGGCTATTCCCAAGACCACACCCAGCTTGAACGCCAGCGTACCCGTAGTTTCGTACTTCTTCTTATAAAAGTTCAAAGGCGTTTCCGCAGCCGCCCTTGCTTTACGCAAATTTTCCGTTTGAGTGTCCGCGTCCACCTTCCCCAAGCCGTAAAACACGTAAGAAAGCTCCTTTCTATACCGCTTTTCTATATACGGGGAGGAGAAGAGTTCGTCGAAATCTTCCCTGCTCACCTTTCCTTCTTCCAGCATCGAGCAGTAGCGGGACAAGATCTTGATAAACTCGCCCTTCTTTCCCTTGCAATACTCGCGGGTACACTCCACGAGCGGCGTTTTAAGAAAGCCTATGTCTTCCTGCAAATAGTCGAGATAGCCGGCGTATTGCTCGAACATCTCCTTCCTCTTTCTGTAATAGGCGCGAATCCCCATGCCCGTATAGGCGCAGCAGGCAAACAGCACTCCGCCCAAGATGAGCTCAAGCATCTGCTTGCCCCCTGTCATATATCGCGCCCACCTTCCCCACCTCTTCCAGCACAACGAAATAGCGCATCACTTGCAGGAGCGGACGGTATATCTCGCTGGCGTATACCTCGTTTATGCCGCGAGCATGCAGCGATGCGAACACGACTACTCCGCAGCGGGATATGTCGCATATCGCGTCTACCTCTCTTGCGCCGAACACTTCATCCGTTATTATCACGTCCGGGCGCATGGTGCGCACCAACGTTTCATAGGCGGTTATTTTGGGAATATTGCACGCCACGTCGCACATGTCGCCCGTCTCCACAGCGATTTTTCCTTCGTCCACGGGGATCAATTCCCCGCGTTCGTCGAGCACAAGCACGTTCTTATCTTGTGAAAGAATCCTTGCACATTCGCGCAACATCGTGGTCTTACCTAATCCCGGCGGAGAGATAATCAACGTATTAGCGGTATTTTTGAGTAAGTCTTGCAGTTTTTCGCAGCAGCCCTTTACTTCGTGCGGAAGGCGGATACATAGCGATGTGACGTTTTTCAACGTGAAGAGCTTGCCGTCCTTCATCACCCCTTCGCCGCATATGCCCAGCCTGTACCCCGCGCCGCATACCAAAAAGCCGCGTGCGATGCTGTCGTTGGTTGCATACACGGAATGCCCCGTTGCCATACCTATCGCCCGCTCGATGTCCTCTGCGGTCACAATACAGTCCTTAATGGTATAATACTCACCCATGCAGGCGTAAGCGATCGGCTTCCCGGCCCTAAGTCGAAGCTCGGAAACCTGATTTTCACTCACCGCCGAAAATACGGCGTTATATAGACTTTCGCTCAACAACTTGTCCAACATCTTCGATTTAATATATTCGGACAAGCGCCCCGTTATTACCTGCGATGAGCAGGTTTATTTTTCCTTATTCGCGCGTGGAGCGAAAGCAACTTTTTATTCTTAATCTTGCGCCCCGCCTTGGAATAGCAATAGAATGTGAGCAACAAAAACGGCGCCGTGGGCAGCAGAGGCAAGACAACTCCCACGGAACCTATGCAGAGAAACACCGTGCCGAGCACGGTCATGAAGGTATTGAATATCCGCCTGTCCTTAACGGCGGAGGATTTTTTAATATGTTCGTTATTGCGCGGAATTACGTCGGATGAGTATAAAAAACGCGCGGTCACCTTCTTCATATTAAAAAATATGAGAAGATTCCGCGCATATTGCAAAAAAAATCCGCCCTAAGGCGGATATTTTTTTTATTAGACCCTGGACATGTAGGAGCCGGTGCGGGTATCTACCCTGATCTTGTCGCCTTCGTTTACGAAGAGCGGCACATTGAGGGTGTAGCCCGTTTCCAAAGTGGCGGGTTTGGAAGCGCCGGTAGCGGTGTTACCCTTAACGCCGGGCTCGCTGTGCACGATGGTGAGCTCTACGAAGTTGGGAGCTTCCACGGAGAAGGGGTTGCCGTTGTAGAAGTTGATGGTAACTTCACCGTTTTCGGGAACGAATTGCAAAGCCTCCTTGCACACTTCGCCGTTAAGCGGGATCATATCGAACGTTTCGGGATCCATGAAGTAGTAGAGATCGCCGTCGTTGTACGAATAAGTGTAAGTCTTGCGTTGAATGTGAGCGGTGGGGAACTTGTCCGTAGGGTTAAAGGTCTTTTCGATCACACCCCCGGAGATAACGTTACGCAGCTTGGTGCGCACGAATGCGGCGCCCTTGCCCGGTTTGACGTGCAAAAAGTCGACGATGGTGTAAACCTTGCCGTCCATCTCAAAAGTAACGCCGTTCCTGAAATCACCTGCCATTACGAAATCAGCCATAAAAAACCTCCGATAATAGTCTACTTTATAATAATAAGGGATTTATTTGACTTTGTCAAATTATCCGCGCCATCTTGTGTAATTTTTACCATATCTTCTATGCGAATACCGAAATCGCCGTCAAAATACAGCCCCGGTTCCACGGTTATCACCTGCCCAGCGCGCAGCGGCTGCTTGTTATAGTAGGGTTCTTCGTGGATGTCGATGCCGACGCCGTGCCCCAGCGAGTGGGTAAAATTCTTGTCTACGCCCTTTTCCTTGAAAAATTCGCGCACGGAATTTTGCACGTCAGCGCCGATGACGCCTGCATGAAGCCCGGCAAGCCCGCGCTTGTTCGCTTCGAGTACGGTTTCATACATGTCCGCCTTGCGCCCTTCTATGCTGCCGAAAGCCACGGTCCTGGTCATATCCGAACAATAACCGTTATAGCGCGCGCCGAAGTCCATGGTGATAAAGTCGCCGTCCTTCAATTTCCTCTCCGAGCGGTGGGCATGCGGCTTTGCGCCGTTTTCGCCGAACGCCATTATCGTATCGAAGGCGAGCGCCGCGCCCTTGGATTGCATTATATATTCCAGACGGGCGGCGAGAGCTATCTCCGAAACGCCCTCCTTGATGAAGGGAAGAATTTCGGTAAAAGCAAAATCGGTGATCGCCTGCGCCTTTTTGATGCAGTCGAGTTCGTAGGAGCTTTTTACCGAGCGCATATTATAGAGGACAGAAGATATGTCCTTCACTCCGCCGAAGGCGGTGCCTATCTTTTGCATAAATCCGAGTGCGCGGCGATAGGTGTTATGCGGCATATCCATCTCCACACCCACCCTTGCACAGCGTTTTAACAGTTTACAAGCCTGTTCAAAGCTCCCTTCACCTATTGTGAAATCGGATGAAATGCGCTCGCCCGCTTCGGAGAGATAGCGCTTGTCGGTGAAGTAAAACGCGCCCTTCTTGGTGACAGCAATCGCCGCCTGAGTGGAGGCGTATCCGGTGAGATATATCCTGTTTGAAGGGGTGAATATCAGCGCGCCGTCCACCTTTGCCAAGTCTAATATTCTTTTGCATTCGTCAGCGTTTAACGGCATAGTAGCACCTCCTCATAAGGCTTGCGTCGCGCGTCTGCGTGCCCGCGCTTTCACATATCACATAGGGCTGCAATTTATATTCCGCAAAAACTTCCATGAGCGGCTCGTAAGGGGGACCGTACTTTTCGTCATCGAAAGTGAGGTGCCTAACTTCTCCTTTTGCGGAATATTCTATTTTGGAAAAATGCACATGCATTATGTTGGTCTTTTCTTCGCCCACGCCCTCCAATAGCCTGTCTATAGCCCTCTTATAGTCGTCTTTTGTAAAGAAAACGCCCAGGTCGCGCGCGTTGAGGTGCCCGAAATCCACACAGGGGATAAAGGTTTTATCCAGGCTGCACATTCTTATCACCTCGTCGAGCGTACCGATTTGCGCCTGCTTGCCCATAGTTTCAAGGCAAAGATATGTATCGTCATAGCCGTATTCGTGCTTTAAGCGCGCAACTTCTTCCAGCCTGCGCATGAGAATGTCCATGGCGGCGCCCCTATCCAGCTTAAGCGGGGAACCGGGGTGAACAACGCACCTCTTGCCGCCGAACCATGTGAGCGCGGCGAGGGAATCGAAGATATAGCGATGATTGTTTTCCGCCTTCTCTTCTTCTTGTGTGGCAAGATTTATAAAGTAGGGCGCATGTACGGATATCTCCTTGCCGAGCCTTGTAAATTCCGCGCCGATTCCCTCCGCGGTGGATTGCTGGATCCTAACGCCTCTGCCGAAGGAATATTCAAAGCAGTCCAAATCGTGATCGGCAAGCCATTGCGGCATTTCTATGGTGTGGGCATGCCCTTCTTGTATAAAATCTTCACTTGTTCCGCTGGGACCGAATTTAATCATCTTCAAACTTTTTACGGGCAAACGTCACGTCTTTTGTGAGCTGTGCCGCTATTTCCTCATTGGAATTAAATTTAACGATATCTCTTATTTTATCCATAAATTCCACGACAATTGTTTTGCCGTACAAATCGCCGTTGAAGCCGATGATGTGCGTTTCCACGTTTACCGAATAATCATCGAAGGTGGGGTGTGTACCCACGTTGGTTATGCATGGGTATTTTATTCCTTCTAGGGTTATATTGGTGTAGTAAACGCCCGATTGTGGTTTTAACTTTTCCTTGGCAAGATTCATATTGGCGGTGGGAAAGCCCATCTTATGCCCGTCGTGCCGCCCGTGAACAACCTCTCCCAAAATTATATAAGGCAGGGGTAAATATGAGTTTGCCGCACTTATATCACCGTTTTTTATCAGTTCGCGTATCCTGCGGGAGGCGATTTTTTCTCCGTCCGCGCCTTTTTTTAGATCGAGCACCTTAACAACAATTCCCGCGTTTTGGCAAAACGCTTTTAAGTCCTCGGCATTACCGGCCCCCTTCGCGCCGAATGTGTAGTCACTGCCGCAGACGATCGCGCGGACATTGAACAAAGAATGCAATCGAGTTAAAAAGTCATGTGCGGGAGTGGAGAGAAATTCATCGTCGCACCTAGCCAAAACAGCGTTATGAATCCCCAATTCGTCCATACGGTAGAGCCGCTCTTGAAGGGTGAAGATCTCCCCTTCCTTAATCTTGCCGAGCACGAGCGAAGGGGATAAATCGAAGGTGAAAAGCGCGGGCTGCACGTCAAGTTCCCGGGCAAGCTCCTTTGCTTGCTCGATGAGCTCGACATGCCCCAAATGCAGGCAGTCAAAGAACCCAAGGCAGAGCGCCATGGGCGTTTTACTTCCTTTGGAATACTCGTAAACTTCTACCATAAATTTATTTTCGCCTTCATCTCTCCGCCTTGGCAATGCGCCACGGCATATTCTCTGCCGCCTATCGTGACGAGTAAGTCGCCGTCCGCCGCGCCGCACTCGACGGGTAAGCCGTTGATGAACTTCTTGATTTTGCTCTCTTGCAGTTCGACAATCGGATAGACATCTTTAAGCGCCGTGAGGACGGGGATGAGATGTTCCTTTGCATGTGCTCGGGCTTCTTCTATGCTTACGGCATTTTCCAGGGTGAAAGTACCGCTGTATGTGCGCCTCAATGCGGTCATGGTGCCCAAACTGCCGCAAGAGTAAGCAATATCACGGCACAGCGAACGTATATAAGTGCCCCCTCCGCAGTCAACGACGAAGGAAATTGACCGCACCGTATCTTCGTCGGAGTATTGCTTTTTGCCGTTTACCGTGCAAATATTTATGGAGCAGATGGTGACTTTCGCCGGCTTTATCTCCACTTCCTTGCCGCCGCGCGCCAGCTTGTATGCCTTTACCCCGTCCACGGATTTGGCGCTGTATTTGGGCGGAATCTGCTCGATTTCGCCTATAAATGAAGATATGGCGCGGCTTACTTGCGCGGCGGTTGGAAGATTATCTGTTGAATTGACGACAGTACCTTCGCTATCTAAAGTATCCGTTTCGCTCCCGAAAGTCATCTCTGCAATATAACCTTTCTTTTTATTCATGAGCACGTCAAATAGGCGCGTCGCTTTACCTACGGCGACCACGAGCACTCCTGTTGCCATGGGATCGAGCGTGCCCATATGCCCCGCTTTGACTTTATAACCTTCCGCTTTGGAAAGAGCGCCGCGCAACACGGCGACCACGTCTGCGGATGTCCACCCGGCAGGTTTATCTATGCAAAAAAATCCGCTTATTCCAGATGATCCTTGCACGCTTTAAGCACCTTCTCCTTTACTTCTTCGTATTCGCCGAAGATCCTGCATCCTGCGGCGCGCGCATGACCGCCTCCTCCGAACACGGCTGCAATGCGGTTTGCGTCCGCCCTCTCGCTTGTGCGAATGCTTATCTTATATTCCTCGTCCTTCACCTGGGTTACGGCAACGGCGGCATCTACCCCTTCCACCTCTCTCACGGCGTTAATTATGCCTGTGGTATCGGAAATTTCCGTGCCCGTTTCTGCAAAATCGGACGAGAAAAAGGTTATAATGCCCACCCTTCCTTCTTCATAGAACTTGGCGCGGGCGAGTACCCTCGTTTTGAGGGCGAAGACGGCGGGGGTAATGTCCTGCATGAAAAATTCCACTATCTTGTGTCCCTGAACTCCCGCATCGAGCAAGTCGGCGGCGATGCGCATCGTTTCCCCTGTGACGGAAGAAAAAGCAAAAGCGCCGCTGTCTGTCACAAGCGCGGTATAGAGCAAGGAAGCTATGTAAACATCGAGCGGTTTTTCACCCAAAATGAGCTTTATAAGTTTATAAACGGGCTGAGCCGCCGCCGCAACTCCGCGCTCCACATATGTATATTTTGCGTAGTCGTTGTTGCTCACATGGTGGTCGACGCACGCGCTTATCCTTGCGCGGCGAATGACGATCGAGTGTTTCGAAAGCAGATTTATATCCGAGCAGTCCACCGCGATCGCCAACTCATAAGGCTTATTGGGCACATCGGAGCGCAGATTTTCCGCGCCGTAAAGTGTGCGCAGCTTCTGCCCGGGAATGTCGGAGCAAAATATATCCACGCTCTTGCCCATGCTTTTAATTGCGTAATATAGCGCAAGCCCCGAACCGAGAGTATCTCCGTCGGGGTTGGCATGGCACACAAGTGCGATATTTTTTGCTTTTGCTATGAGCGAATGAATTTTTTCTGCGTTACAGATCATGAATCCTTCCTGATGGTTTTGATTATCGCCTCTATCTCGGCGGCGTATTCCGCGCCCCTGTCGAGTACGAAGACGAGCGCGGGCATGGTGCGCATATCGATGAGCTCCTTTAAGCGGGCGCGCAGAAAACCGGCGGAGTGGTTCAGCCCCTGCACCGCCTGCTCTCCGTCGCCGCCGTATACGCTCACGCTCACAAGCGCGCGGGAAAGTTCGCTGTCTACCTTCACGTCGGTTATCCCGATCATGCATCCGGAAACGCGAGGATCGCGCACGCTGTCCTTTATGAGCACGGAAAGGCGCTTCATTATTTCAGACTGTATTCTCTCCGTTTTGTTCATCAATTCACCTGTTTGAGCAAGAAGGCTTCTATCGTGTCGCCCTTCTTGATGTCGCCCCACTTTTGCAGACCTACGCCGCATTCGTAACCGTGAGCCACTTCCTTGGCGTCGTCCTTTTCACGCTTGAGGGAGTTGAGCACGCCGTTGTAGATGATGATATTGTCACGCACAAGCCTGATCTTGCAGCCGCGCTGGAGCTTTCCGTCCGTGACGTAGCAGCCTGCGATGTTGCCCACGCCCGTTATCTTGAACACCTCGCGCACTTCCGCATGACCGATGATCTCCTCTTCGTAGATGGGCTCGACCATACCGTTCAAGATATTGGTTACCTCGTCGATCGCGTCGTAAATTACCGAGTATGTGCGTATTTCCACGCCCGTTCTATCCGCCATGGCGCGCGCTTTTGCGTCCGCTTTCACGTTAAAGCCGATGATTATCGCGCCCGAAGTATCCGCAAGCATTACGTCCGATTCGTTGATCGCGCCCGCCGCGCTGTGGATGACGCGGATTTCGATGTTCTTAGAAGCCATCTCGTCGCCCAGCTTGAGCATTGCCTGCTTGACCGCTTCCACCGAGCCTTGCACGTCGCCCTTGATTATCATGGCAAGGCGCTTGACTTCGGTATTGTCGGAATTCTTAAACAGCTCTTCCAAGCTGCCGCGCTGACCGACGGACTTCATCGCTTGAGCAGCCTTCTCCTTGGCGAGGCGCTCTTCCGCTACCTGCTTTGCAAGTGCGGCGTCCTTCACCGCTACCAAGTTGTCGCCGGCGTTGGGGACGGCGGTAAAGCCCTGCACCTGAACGGCGTAAGAAGGACCCGCCTCCTTTACGCGCTTACCGTTGAAGTCGGTCATCGCCCTGATCTTGCCCACGCAAGTGCCCGCGATGACGTGGTCGGAAACGTGCAGAGTGCCGTTCTGCACGAGCACGGTAGCCACGGGACCCAGACCTTTATCCAGCCTGGCTTCGATGATGGAACCGCTCGCCATGCAATCCTTGTCCGCTTTAAGATCCATAATATCGGCAACGAGCAGCACGCATTCCAGAAGTTCGTGCACACCCGTACCCAATTTTGCGCTTACCGGGCAGACGTATACGTCGCCGCCCCAATCTTCCGGCACAAGTCCGTATGTGCCGATTTGGTTCTTGACCCTGTCGATGTTCGCGCCTGGCTTATCTATCTTGTTCACGGCGATGATTATCTGCACGCCCGCGTTTTTGGCGTGGTTGATTGCCTCAACCGTCTGCGGCATTATGCCGTCGTCTGCCGCCACGACGATAATGGCTATATCGGTGACCTGCGCGCCGCGCTGACGCATTGCGGTGAACGCTTCGTGACCGGGGGTATCGAGGAAGGTGATCGGCTTGCCGTCTAAATCGATGGTGTATGCGCCGATGTGCTGGGTTATGCCGCCCGCTTCGCCCTTGACTACGTTCGTCTTGCGGATGTAGTCGAGCAAGGAAGTTTTACCGTGGTCGACGTGACCCATTATCGCCACAACGGGAGGACGGGGCTGCAGATTTGCCTTCTCCTTGCCCTCGTTTTCCAGCTGAGCGAGCTTATCTTCCGCCGTAACGTCGGGGACATAGGTCAAAGTGATGTCGTAATCGATGGCGATGAGTTCCGCCGTTTCGAAATCTATCGAGTCGTTTATGGTGCACATCTTGCCCATATCGAAGAGCTTTTTGACTATTTCAGCCGCCGTCTTACCTATCTTTTCACTGAATACCTTGATGGGAATGATGTCGGTATTCACTTCCGCATGGTCGATTTTGGACACGGACTGTGCCACGTCGCGCTGGGTCTTGCGCTGCTTTTTGTACCTTACGTCGCCGTCTTCGTCCTCATCTTCGTAAACGTAGCCCTTTTTAATGAGGTCGCGCTTAGAAAGCGACTTCTTCTGCTCGTCTTTTTGATTAAAACCGCCGCTTTTCTTCTTCTTATCCGCCATGCCCTTGCCGCCGTTCACGGGAGCGGGAGGCGGAGCAATCGGTTGAGTCCTGCCGCCTAAGGAAGTGCGCCTGTCGAATCCGCCCTGTTTATTACCGGTGCCGCTTTCACGATTGTTGAACTTGCGCTCGCCCTGCGCTCCGACGCCAGCGGGACGTCTGCGGTCGCCGCTATTCAAGAATTCGGGGTTGATATACGTTTTGGACTTGTCCTTAACGGGCTGTTTTTCCTGAGGCTTTGCTTCGGGCTTCTTCTCTTCCGGCTTTTTCTCCTCTTTGACGGGCGCAGGTTTTTCCTCAGCCTTTTCGGCGGGTTTTACCTCTTCCTTCACCGCTTCTTGCTCGTTTTTCTCGGGCAAAACGGGAGTGACCTTGGCACTCTCCTTTTGGGCGGCTGCGCGCTCTTCTTCCAACTGCTTTTCTATTATATCCCTCTTCTTTTGCTGAATCTTCTCTGAAAGGGCGGGAATGCCGGAGCGCTTTTCCTTTATATCGCGGATGAGCGGAGCGACCTTTGCGCTTAACGCCTCCGAGATGTTGTTTATCAACGTATTTATTATATCCAATTTCTCGTTACTCACTTTCTACCTCCGTTATTATACCCAATTCGTCGGATTGCAATATTGCTTTTGCCAAACTTTCGCTTGTAACGGCAATAAGTTTTACGTTGTCCTTGTGCACCGCATGCGATATATATCCGCCTTTGCACCTTATTGCCGTAAGATTTTCGCGCTCGCAAAAAGTCTTTAATTTCCT
This sequence comes from uncultured Clostridia bacterium, assembly GCA_944381275.1. Classification (GTDB taxonomy): domain Bacteria; phylum Bacillota; class Clostridia; order Christensenellales; family UBA3700; genus Alloclostridium. The sequence goes on from CALWKO010000006.1 coordinate 16,030, forward strand.
TATGGCGGCGCCGCCCGTTTGGGCGTCGTATAGTATCAATTTTATTTTGCCCTTTGCGGCGGGGAAGGAATCCAATCCGTAAATCACATCCCCGCTGCGCACGGCAAAGCCTATGTAAGAATCAATTTTTTGACTTTGCATATTCCTTTGCGATATATTCATACACCTCGTCGGATACGGGAGCTTCCAGCGCCCTGCCGATGAGCTTGTTTTTTACGCATTTTTCTATGCATGCCGGATCGTCGCAGATATATGCTCCCCTGCCCGAAGCCTTACCGGTGAAGTCGAGCTTGATGTTGCCGTCCTTATCGCGGACGATGCGCAGCATCTCCTTTTTCTCCTTGGCTTTGCGGCAGGCTATGCAAGTTCTTACAACGGGTTTTTTCATTTTATCCCTCGAAAACGTCACCCACGATTCCGCTCACTTCGGAATAAGGCTTTACATCTATCTTCCAATCGGTGAGCTTGGCGGCGAGGCGCACGTTCTGACCCGCTTTACCGATGGCGAGCGAAAGTTTGTCGTCGGGCACGATGGCGGTCGCCTTCTTTTCATCCTCGTTGATCTGCACCATCATTGCCTTAGCGGGGCTGAGCGCCCTTGCGATAAATTCGCTTACATCCGAGCACCACTCGATGACGTCTATTTTCTCGCCGTCGAGTTCGTGCACGATGTTGTTTATGCGCATACCGCGGGGACCTACGCAGCTGCCCACGCAGTCGAGCGAAGGATCGTCGGAAGTGACAGCCATCTTCGTCCTGTATCCCGCTTCGCGAACGATCTTTTTGATAACGACGAGCCCGCTCCTGATTTCGGGCACTTCCATTTCAAACAGCCTCTTGACAAACCCGGTGCACGCGCGGGAAACTATCACCTGGGGATTGCCCCTGTCGGAGCTGCGTACGCTCTTGACGTAGACCTTGATGATGGCGTTCACGTCGTATCTTTCGCCGCGGATTTGGTCGTTCTTCATCATGATGCCTTCCATCTGAGAGCCGCTGATTTCGACATATACATTGTCTTTTTCCACCCTGCGGATGATGGCGGTGACGATTTCGCCCTCCTTCTCGTTCATTTCGCTGAGCACCTGGCTCTTGCGCTCGTCGTTGAGGCGCTGCATGATGACTTGCTTTGCCGTTTGAGCGGCGATGCGGGTGAACATCTTGGGCGAAAGCTCTTCGTCGATAAAATGGTCGCCGATGTTGTAGATCTCCTTCACCTTGCGAGCGTCTTCAAGAGAGATCTGCTTTTCGGGATCTTCCACTACGTCGACAACTTCCCTGTAAGCGAACACCCTAATGGTGAACTTGGCGGGGAAAAGCTGAATGTCGATGCTGCGATTGAGCCCCGTTTCCTTCTTGTATGCGGAGCTGATGCCCGCCGCCATAGACGAGATAAACATATCCTGGCTTATCTTTCTTTCCTTTTCAAGCTCCATGAGCGCTTGAAAGAATTCCTTGCTGATCATTTTATCCTCCTAAAATTCAATGTACGGCTTTACCGCCGCAATCTGTTTCAATTGTATTTTTATTGTTTTGTCCCCGTCTTGCAGGGTGATTTCCTCTTCGTTCGCGTCGATGAGCACGGCGATGAACTTCTTTTTTCCATCCAAGGGCACATAGAGGGATACCTCCACTTTCTCCCCCAGCTTGCGCTGATAATCGCGGAGCGTTTTGAACGGCCTGTCCAACCCGGGCGAGGATACGTTGAGGTTGTATGCCATACCGTCTGTGGGATCGAGCTCGTCGATGGGCGCGTCTATCGCCCTGTGGATGAGCTCGCAGTCGTCAAGGCTCACGCCGCCCGGCTTATCGATATATATGGTCAGCGTGGGCGTGCCGTAAAGCTTTTTAAATTCCACATCCACAAGCTCCATGCCGTGCGCTTCAATTATGGGGCGGACCACCTGCTCTGCGGCGTCTGCTATTTTAGACATGATCTCCTCCTTATAGCATTTGAGCGACCGATTTGCTCGGTCGCTCAAATAAATTTCTTTATTCTTGCAAATACATTATAACAGTAAAATCGCAAAAGCGCAACCGTTTTAACGGCAAATATCAAAATATCTATATAAAATATCCTTATATTATACCGATTTAAGATTGCCGCGGCGCACAAGTTCCGCAAATAATTTTGCCGTGGCAATGCAGTCGGCATACGCCCTGTGGGCATTGACGAGCGGAATATGAAAATATTCGCAAAGATCGCTCAGCTTGTGCCTTCCGGGTATGTGCAAAATGTTGGCTATATCCAGGGTGTCGATAAGTTTGTTGTTCATCTTCAGTCCGCTTTCTTTAAGCAGTCTGCCCAGAATAATATAATCGTAAGTTCTGCCATTGTGGGCGATGACGGGACTGCTTCCGATAAATTCGAGCATCTGCGGGAGCACATATTCTATCGGAGGCGCGCCGACGACGTCTTTATCGAAGATATTGTTTGTTCTTGAAGCGTCCTCGGGAATGTGCATTCCGGGGTCCACGAACGTGTCGAAATATTCGGTGACCTTGCCGTCGACCATGCGCGCAATGCCCACCTCGATCACCATACAGGTGGAAGGATTTAGCCCGGTGGTTTCAAAATCGAGCGCGACATACGTCTTGTTAGCAATCAGCGGATGCGTTTCCGTCAAAATCTGTTCCAAACTGTCCGCGGAATCATTGTAAGGGATGATGGGCACGGGGGCTTTGTCGTAAGACTTCTTTGGTTCGGAATCGTCCACTTTGGAATAATCTATCTCGCAAAATGATACCCTGTCCACTATAAATTTGCGCTTACCCACGGCGTTGCCCTCGTCTTCGTAAGAGCCGACTACTTTGATGGTCATACCGTCGGAAAGTGCGCCTAGAACGCCGCCCTTCTTTCTTCTGGTGAACTTAATGCACTCCACGCTGCCCGTGGTGTCGTTTAACGTGAAGGTGTGGAAGTGATAACCCTTTTTGCTCACCCTGTCCTGCAAGTCGGAGATGGTGCCGGCAATACAGGTTTCGAAGGCGTTTTCCGGCAGGCGGGAGATATACAGCGCGGGATCGGTTATTAAATTGCCTATGAGCACGGACTCGCCGGATGTGGCATGAAAGTATTGCTTTGCCTGCACTGCCTCCATCTTGGGTCCCGATTTGTCTATTTTGAAGGCGTCCGCAGCATGTTTTGTTACGTTGACTCTTGATTGCGTGCCGTAAAGTTCATCGATGTAATCGGCAAGGGCTTGGGGAATTTCCGCAGCCGTGAACGCTCCCGCAAGGTAGTCGGGTAAATCTATGGTTATGATGGGGGTGCCGTCCTCCACCGTGGCTGCAACGGCGTCTTTGGATATTTGCGAGCAGTAGGCGCCGTACTGTTCGGAGAGAAATTTTTCCGTGAGGCGCTTTACTATATCTGCATTATAATACACTTTTTTGAATACGACGCCCACGGGCATTGTTATGCCCTCTTCCTTGAAGATTTCTGATATTGCGGAAGAAATAACCTTGTCTTCTCCGCTTGCGGTTATCTCGTCGCATATGTCGTAAGGGGCGGAAACGGTGACCGTAACGCTTGCAGAGACCTTGTCGACGGCGACGTCTTTAAAGCGGATATAGGGGTATTTTCCCTGCGTTTTATCTTTAAATTTCTCTTCAAGTACCATATTACAGCTTATCTATCTCCTCTAAAAGCGCTTGCATGAGCTTATCGTTGGGCACGGTCCTGATAATCTTACCGTCCTTGAAAAGCGCGGTTTTTTCCTTTCCGCCGGCTACGCCTATATCGCAGTGGGCGGATTCTCCTATCCCGTTCACTATGCAGCCCATGACGGCTATCTGTAAATTTTTATTCACACCCGATGTATATTCTCTCACTTTTTCCGCAAGTCCCTTCACGTCGATTTCCGTCCTTGCGCATGTGGGACAGGAGATTATTTCCGCATACGGCTTGCCGTACATATTGACGGCTTTTAAGATCTCGCAGGCGGAGTCCACTTCCTTTACGGGATCGTCGGTGAGGGAAACGCGGATGGTATCGCCTATCCCGTCGAGGAGCAGGCTCCCTATACCTATCGCCGACTTCACAAGTCCCTGCATGTAAAGTCCCGCCTCCGTCACGCCCAGGTGAAGAGGATAATCGCACCTTTTTGACAGCAGCCGATTGCAGTCAACCATGTCCTTTACACAGGAAGATTTAACAGAAACGACGATGTCGTCTACCCCGTATTTTTCCAAAAGCGAGCAATATTCCAGCGCGCTTTCACACATCGCCTCCGCCGCAGGAAGCGAAGCGTATTTTTTATCGAGCGAGCCGCCGTTCACCCCCACCCTCACGGGTACTCGGTGCGCCTTTAAGCAATCGGCAACCGCCCTAAGTTTGCTCTCTCCGCCCAAATTACCGGGATTAATCCTGACCTTGGCTGCGCCGTTTTCTATGGCGGCGATCGCCAGCTTGTAATCAAAATGGATGTCCGCCACCACGGGGATGGGGGACTTTTCGCATATCGTCTTAAAGGCTTTGGCGGAAGCCATGTCGGGCACGGAAGAGCGCACGATATCGCAGCCGCGCTCGGCGAGCGCGTATATCTGCTCCAATGTTGCTTGAGCGTTGGACGTGGGAGTGTTGGTCATGGATTGAACGGCTATGCGCTCCCCTCCGCCTATCGCAATTTTTCCTATTTGTATTTTTTTACTCATATCACGCCAAAAAATGCACCAGATCGAGAATTATTGCCAGGGCAAAGAGAATTATCAATCCGGCAAAGTGTATTATGTTTTCTACTTTCCTGTTTATCGGCTTTCCCCTTATCCACTCGATGAGCGTAAAGATCACCTTGCAGCCGTCGAGCGCGGGGAAAGGCAGTATGTTCATTATCGCAACCGAAGCGGACAGCACGCATACCCCATACATTATCGCATAAAATCCGAATTGTGTCAATTCCGCAAGCGAAGCCACCGCCGTGACCGTGCCGCCCAGCGTTTCGCTCACCTTGGCGTCGCCCGTGAAGAGCTGACCTATCGAGGTGAAGATGAGCGCTATCACATCCCCCACGAACTCAAAGGAATGCCCTATCGCAGGGAAAAATCCCAGCTTATATTGCATATATCCGTATGAAATTCCGAATCCGTAAGAGCTGCCGCCCTCGGCGTTTTCGTCAGCGTAATATACTTTATCTATGTCGAGTGTGACTTCTTCGCCCTCTCGGATCACTACTATTTGCAGGCTGTCCTTACCTGCGGCGGCGGAGGCAAAGGCGTTGGCGTCGATGAGCGAATATACTTTTTCGCCGTCCACGCTGTAGATAATGTCACCTTCTTCAAAGTACTGTTCGGCAGAAGTTGTCATCTCCTTATCCGCATACACATCGTTAACCGTCACCACGCGCGGCAGGACGTCGCCGAACGCCATGAAAAATATCGAGATAACGATAATGGCGCTGATAAAGTTGAACAGTGCGCCCGATATGAGCACGATTATCCTCTGCCACGGCGGTTTGGAATAATAGCTGCCCTCGGCAGGCTCCGATTTACCCTCTTCATCTTCTCCGTCGAAGGCGCAATACCCGCCCAGCGGAATACAGCGTATGGCGAAGAGCTCGCCCGTCTTTTTGTTGGTGTGTTTGAATATCGCCGGTCCGAAGCCGATGGAGAATTCGTTTATTTTGAATTTGAATATCTTACCCGCCGCATAATGCCCGAACTCGTGCACCACGATTATAAACATCAGGCATAATAATGCGACGATCACATATCCTATCCATTCGAGCACCTCTACAAAGGTTGCACTCAGCAAAAACATCGCTACCTCCCGGGCAGGCAACTTATAAGATACTCGCGGCAACGAGCGTCCGTTTCACGTATGCATTCGGGTGTGAGCTGAAAATCCCTTGCCGCAAGTTTATCCACCGCCTTACAAATATAATATGGCACATCATAAAATTTTATAAGTCCGCGGTAAAAATAATCGACCAAAACCTCGTCCGCCGCATTCAAAATTACGGGCGCCGCGCCGCCCTGCTTGGCGCAGTCCATCGCAATTTTAAGGCACGGGAACACATCCAAGTCGGGCATTTCAAAGGTGAGCGGCTGAGCCGTCAAGTCGAGCGGAGAAAATTTCACATCACCGCGCTCGGGATAGTTGAGCGCAACTTGGATGGGCAGTTTCATGTCGGGATAGCTGAGCTGAGCCAAAATGCTGCCGTCGGAAAATTCCACCATGGAGTGGACTATGCTCTGCTTGTGGATGAGCACATCTATGCCTTCAACCGGCATATTGAAAAGGTGCATAGCCTCGATAACCTCAAAGCCCTTGTTCATGAGCGTGGCGGAATCTATCGTCACCTTTACGCCCATATTCCAGGTGGGGTGCTTCAACGCCTGCGCCGCCGTCACATTTTGCAGCATTTCGCGCGTATAGCCGCGGAAAGCGCCGCCGCTGGCGGTAAGACTTATCTTTTTGCACTGTTTATCCCCTTTCAGGCATTGCCATATGGCGGAATGTTCGCTGTCTACGGGGAGCATGTTTACGCCCTTATCTTTGGCGGCTTGCATTACAAGGCTCCCGCCTGTGACGAGCGTTTCCTTATTGGCAAGAGCTATGTCGTTTCCCGCCGCGATTGCGGCAAGAGTGGGCTCCAAACCGCCTATTCCCACAAGCGCGTTCAAGGTGATGTCCGCCTTTGTTGCGGCGATTTGCATAACGCCGTCCCTTCCCGAAAGGACGGGAATCTTTACCTGCTTGCGCAAATGCGCCGCTTTCTCTTCGTCCTCTACGGCGACGGCTTGGGGATGGAAACGGTCTATCTGTTCTTTTAAAAATGAGATGTTTTTTGAACAGGCAAGCGCCTTGACCTCAAATTTTTCGGGATATGCGGCGATTACGTCCAGCGTTTGGGTGCCTATCGAACCCGTGCTTCCGAGTATTACTACGCTTTTCATAACTGCAGCCAACCGATTGCGGCAAAGACAAGATATACCAGCGGGAGCATGAACAGAATACTGTCAAGCCTGTCCATAATTCCGCCGTGACCGGGGAATATCTTGCCAAAATCTTTAATGCCCGCCTTCCTCTTTATCCAAGAAGCGGCAAGATCGCCCAGCTCGCCGAGCACTCCGCCCACTAGACCGAGGGCGATATACAGCCCGAGCGAGCCGTATAGATTGCCGGGGATGAGCGCCATGCTGCCCGAATTGTTGAGCCCGGAGAACACCGCGCCGAAGTCGAACAGTAAAAATACGATTACTGCGCCGATTATTCCGCCCAATACTCCGCCCACGGCTCCCGCGACCGTCTTTTTGGGGCTGATCTGCGGGCAAAGTTTTCTTTTACCCAGCAATCTGCCCGTAAAATAAGCCATGGTGTCCGCCATAACGGGCACGGCTATCGTGAGCATTATGCCCAAAAGTCCCGCGTCCGAATGGTTGATGGGCAAGAAGAGCAAGAAAAGCGTTATGGGATATATTCCGATAAACACGGTTGCAAACATGTCATTTAGGGAATACCCCTTCTTTATTTGCTCCTCGCCCTCTTCACCTTCCGCCTTCGGCTTGGCTTCGCCCAAGTTGTGCTTTAATGTGAATACGATGAGTGCGGAGATAACGGTGACCGCCAAAGTGATCAATATTCCGTCCGCCATAAGGAAGTATGTAAGCGGGAAGGACACGGCGCAGCCGATGATGAGAGCGGATAATATGGGGCGGTACCCCGCAAGTTTGAAAGCGTGATACATCTCGTAAACGCCCAAAAACATGAGCAATATCAGCATGTCTGCCAGCTGGAAGTATATCGACCTCAGTCCGAACACACAGCCGAACAATACCGCCAAAATACATATAGCCGTGATTATTCTTTTAAGCATATTCACCTCATTTCAAGCCGCCGAAGCGCCTTTCCCTGCCCGAATATTCCTTGATTATACGCATGACCGTTTCCTCGCCGAAATCCGGCCAATAGTCGTCGATCAACACAAATTCAGAATAAGCGCACTGCCAAAGCATAAAGTTGGAAAGGCGCTTTTCGCCCGCACAGCGCACTATTATATCGGGATCGTGCATGCCGGCGGTATCTAAGTGAGAGTTGATATTTTCAACGGTGACGGGTAGATTTTCTTGCACGAGTTTTTCCGCCGCGCGCGCTATCTCGTCCCTTCCGCCGTAATTTATGCCGATGTTCACAACTATGCCCGTGTTATCCTTGGCGGCTTGAGCGATGCTCTCCAGGGCGCGCTGCGTTTCCAGCGGCAGACGGTGAAGTTCTCCCATAAAGCGCACGCGATAATTTTTGCCCACGTATTCCTTCATCTCTTCGTCGGCAAACTTTTTTATCATATCCAAAAGGGAATCTATTTCATCCTTGGGGCGCGACCAGTTTTCCGTAGAGAGCGCAAAGAAGGAAACTTCCTTTACGCCCAGCTTGTCGCAGGCGGCGATGACGCGTTTTAACGCCTCCACGCCCATCTTGTGCCCGTATTTGCGCGGCATAAGGCGGCGCTTTGCCCAGCGCCCGTTGCCGTCCATAATAAATGCTATGTGAGTGGGTATATTTATTTCTTGCATTTTCCCCGTTTATTAAATGGCAAGCAGAGCTTGCGCCCTACTTGCCGCGTTTTCTATCGGTTCAACGTGGTTCACACGCTCATTATTTCCGCTTCTTTATCCTTTACCATCTTGTCAACCTTGGCTACGGCTTCGTTGAGCTTTTTGTCAACGTCCTTTTCAAGGGATGAGAGATCGTCTTCGGTAATTGCGGAATCTTTTTTGAGCTTTTTCAGCTCGTCGTTGATGTCGCGGCGAGCGTTCCTGAGGGCAATTTTGCAATTTTCCGCAATCGCCTTCATCTGCTTTACGTATTCGCGCCTGCGCTCTTCCGTAAGTTCGGGGAAAACGAGCCTGATCACCTTGCCGTCATTGGTGGGGGTGACGCCGATATTTGCGGCGAGGATCGCTTTTTCCACGTTTTTGAGCATGCTCACGTCCCACACGTTCACGACGAGCATCCTCGCTTCGGGTGCGGAAACGTTGCCCACTTGGTTGAGAGGCGTGGGGCATCCGTAGTAATCAACGGTGATCCTGTCCAACATATGGGGGTTGGCTTTGCCCGCCTTTATACCGGCAAATTCGTGCCTGAGCCCTTCCACGCTCTTTTCCAGCTTGCCCTCGTAATCGTCGAAGAGCAAGAGTACATCTTCATTGTCGTATGCAGCCATAACTTTCTCCTTGCGTCTTTATATAATAATTATAGCAAAGTTTGCTCACTTAATCAATACTTTCAGTGAATTATTGTGCCTATTCTTTCGCCGTTGACCACCCTGACTATGCTGTCCTTTTCCTTTAAGGCGAATGCTATGATGGGAATTTTATTCTCCATGCACAAGGAAATGGCAGTGGTATCCATGGCGTGAAGTCCCTTTTGAATCACGTCCAAATAGCTGAGCTCGTCGAACTTTTTGGCATTTTTATTAGTCTTAGGGTCGCTGTCGTAAATGCCGTCCACATTTTTGGCGAGTAGCAATACTTCCGCATTTATCTCCGCCGCACGCAGAGCCGCGCCCGTATCGGTGCTGAAGAAGGGGTTGCCCGTGCCGCATGCGAATATGACTATCCTGCCCTTTTCGAAATGATGCAGAGCTTTGCGCAATATATAAGGTTCGGCAACGCGGGTGATGGTGAGCGCCGTCTGCACGCGGGTGGGTATGCCGTGCGCTTCAAGTGCGTCCTGCAAGGCGATAGAGTTCATGACCGTTGCAAGCATGCCCATGTGATCCGCCGCGGATTTTTCCATATTGAGCGCCTGTCTGCCGCGCCAAAAGTTTCCGCCGCCGATGATGATGCCGATCTCCACATTTTCCTCGCGCACTTTCTTTATCTGCTCGACTATGTATTCGAGCATGGATTCGTCTATGCCGAATCCTTTGTCCCCGGCGAGAGCTTCACCGCTCAATTTTATGATGACTCGCTTATATATTGCCATACTTCCCTCCTCTAAGTTAAAAAAAGGGAAACGCAACCGCGTTTCCCCGTTTGCCTCGATTAGTTACCGGCTTTTGCTTTATTGATTTGAGCTTCGACTTCCGCAGCCAAATCTTCCTGCTTCTTTTCCAAACCTTCGCCCATAGTGTAACGGGTAAACCTTACTACGGATACGTTGCCGTTTTCTTTAAGAAGCTGAGCCACGGACTTGTCGGCGTCCTTTACGAAAGGCTGTTCCACAAGGCAGATCTCCTTATAGAACTTGTGGATCCTGCCCTCGATCATCTTTTCGATGATGTTCAGGGGCTTGGGCTTGGGCTCGTTCATAGCCTGGGCCTTTAATATCTCCTTTTCGTGCTCCACTTCCTCCGCGGGAACTTCCGCAGGGGTCACATACTTGGGGCTTGCTGCGGCGATTTGCAGAGCCACGTCGTGGATGATCTCGTCGCTTGCGCTTGCGTCCATTTCCACGAGCACGCCGATCTTGCCGCCCATGTGGATGTAGGAATCCACCTTGTGAGCGCCGTCGGTCACATACTTGACAAAGCGCCTGACTTCTATCTTTTCACCTATCTTGGCGATGGTTTCATGCAGAAGATCCTGGTTCGCAGCCACAACGGCAGACACGTCTTCCACATCGTTATCGGCGATGTATTCGGCGATTTTGCCCACAAAGGCCTTGAACTGATCGCCCCTTGCAACGAAGTCGGATTCGCAGTTGACTTCCACGAGTACGCCGATGTTGCCCTTAATGCATGCGCTTACCACGCCTTGGGATGCGATCTTGTCCGCCCTCTTGGCGCTGGTAGCCATACCCTTCTTGCGGAGAATCTCCACAGCCTGTTCCATATCGCCGTCGGCTTCGGTGAGTGCCTTTTTGCAGTCCATCATGCCGACGCCCGTCTGCTCGCGCAGTTTCATAACGTCTTTAGCGGTAAAACTCATTTTCCTTCTCCTTAATCCTTATTCTCTTCTTCTGCGGGAGCGGCTTCTTCTGCAACTTCTTCCGCCTTTTCTTCGTCTTCGTCAACGGAGTAAGCCACGCCTTCCTTTGCTTCGATAACGGCGTTAGCCATAATGCTAGCAATCAGTTTTATAGCCCTGATGGCGTCGTCGTTGCCGGGGATCACGTAATCGACCATATCGGGGTCACAGTTGGTGTCCACAAGACCAACGACGGGGATGCCCAGCTTGCGAGCTTCCTTAACGGCGATTTCTTCGTTCTTGATGTCAACGACGAACATAACGCCGGGGAGCGAGGTCATATTTTTAATACCGCCCAAGTTGGCGTCCAGCTTAGCCCTTTCAGCCTTTAAGGAAGCCACTTCCTTTTTGGGGAGAAGTTCGAATTCGCCGATGATTTCCATTTGGTTGATCTTGTTGAGGCGATCGATACGGCTGCGGATAGTCTTGAAGTTGGTGAGAGTGCCGCCCAACCAACGCTGGTTGATGTAGTACATTCCGCACCTTTGAGCTTCTTCCTTGATAGCGTCCTGAGCCTGCTTCTTCGTGCCCACGAAGAGAACGGTCTTGCCCGCCTTGACGGAATCGCGCACGAAAGCGTAAGCCTTTTCCACTTCCTGAACGGAAACTTCCAAGTTGATGATGTGGATATCGTTGCGAGCCTGGTAGATATAAGGCTTCATTTTGGGATTCCACTTTTTGGTCTGGTGACCGAAGTGAACGCCTGCTTCGAGCAGGTTCTTCATTGTTACAACTGCCATAATAAAACTCCTTTTGTTTATTCACCCCCGTAACTTTACGCCGCAGGCTACCTCTTGCAAGGCAACGGCCGTCGGCTGGCAACGGGTGTTTATTTTTTCCTGTGTGATTATAGCACAACAAAAGCGTAAAAGCAAACGTTTTTACGCATAATGTTGATCTATTTAATTATAATGCGGAAGGCTTAGTCCTTCTTGCCGCCGCGGTGATGATGATCGCAGTCGTGATCGCAGCAATCGCAATCGTCGCCGCAAGCTTCAACTTCTTCCATATACACCTTGAATACGCCGTCGAGAACCTTCTCGTCGTCCACGGGAACGAAGAGATCGTTGCCTTCGCTATCCGTACCGATCTTGAAGACTATCACTTCATCCTCATCCATATCCTCGTCCAAAACAACGGGTTGAAGGAGAATATACCATTCGTTATCGTAATCCAATGTTGCGATATGCTCAAACTCCGTTTCGTTGCCCTCTTCGTCCACGAGCACGATGGTGTCGTCGTCTTCTTCATCGAACATATCGTCGTTTCTTTCTTCTGCCATTTTTATACCTCCTAAATGGGTAACTATATCATATTATAAAAAGGCGGCTTTCGTCAAGCGGTTTTTCCTCCGATTATAGCGGTAATTTAAGAGGATTGTCGAGATAAGTCTGCAAAATCACCGTGGCGGCGACCCTGTCGATCACCTTTTTCCTCTTTTCACGGCGCATGCCCGACTCTATCAGCACCCGCTCGGAAGTGACCGTGGTGAGGCGCTCGTCCTGGAACACAACTTTGGCTTGAGTGAGCGCGGAGAGTTTGCTACCCCACTCCTCCGCCATGAGCGCGCGCGGTCCCTTTGTGCCGTCCATATTCAAGGGCAGACCGAGCACCACGACCCCCACGTTTTGTTCATCTATCAGCTTTAAGATGTGCGCAAAATCCTCTTCGTCACCCTTGCGATAATACGTTTCGAGCGCGTTTGCCACAATGCCCATGATGTCGCTCACCGCAATGCCCACTCGCACATCGCCGAGATCTATCGCCATGTATCTTTTGCCGGTCATATACCCTCCTTTATTCTATCACGTCTATACCCTTGCTCATGCGCGTAACGCACTTATAGCGGAAAATTACGCACACAATCACGCTTATTCCCGTTATCGCGCCCCATATCGCGCCGGAGGCGGCGTACCCCTTAAGTCCGCTCAACGATATACCTATATAGATAGCCATTGCCGCCACCGAAACAATTAGGGAAACCAACATGGACGTGAGCGTTTTGGACGAAGATTTTACCAGCTCGCGCACGCTGTTGTAGACGAACTTGGGATTTTTGATATCCCTGCCCAAAGAGTAGGCGTTGACGCCCATACTCACGAGCGTAACGCTTATGAGCGCCCCGAAGAAGTCTACCACATTGAATACGGAGAGCGCAATCAAAATCACGTCGTCTATCAAAATGCAGATAAAGGAGAAGACGTCCGCAAGCGCCAGCTTGGATATGACTATATCCCTGCTCGATATGGGCATAAAGCGGGTTATCTTAAAACTCTGCCCTTCGCGCGAAACGGCGACGGAAGCGAGGATATTCGCCCCGCAGGTGAGCACGATTATCATCAATACGGACGTTGCGGCGTTAATTGCGGGATAAAATTGCTCGGTGCCTTCTTGCGCGCCCATGGGGAGCATGATATTTATCACCGCCAAAACGATGGGACCGAGCACCGCTCCCGCGAAGGATTGAAAGGCGAGCTGAGGTTCGCGCATAATGCATAGGAGATCCTTTTTAAGAAGTGCAAGCCTTACGCCCGTGGACTTCATCTTCACCTCTGCGTCCTGCGAATTTTCCTTACCCGTGTTGATTATTGCGCGGGTATCCGCCAAGGAGAAGAAGAATTTGCTGCCCAAGACTACCGCTGCGGCACAGGCGATGATCGTCAAGACATAGTAGATCCCATCCTGCCACACTCCGCACATGGCGGAAGCGGCAAAATAGGAAGGATATAACCAGCGGGTAAAGCCGCACATCTTTTCTATCAGTACGTTGAGCTGATCGAAGGCGTTCATGCTTCCGTCCAGAGCTATGTCCTGCATGCTGTTTTGCAGGGCGAACGAGCCGATGTATATCAATGCGAAAAAGGCGCCGTACGCCACAAGCATAACTATCGTTTTTAGGGCGGAGTTGCGCTTGAAGTAGGAGATTATCTTCATAAGCGGAAAGGACAAGATAGCCATTACAAAGAGCGGCGCTGCAGGAAGCGTTAAACTTGCAAGCAAGAGCATGATATAATACCCCGCCGTACCGTAAACTTGCGCTTGAGAAGTGAGCGTAAGTTCGCCCTGCTGAATGAGCGGAGCATACATCTCTCCTGCCGAAGCGCTGCCCGCCGCCACCACCGCCCCGCCGATGAGCGTTACCGGAACGCTTATCATGAGCGTGGAGATATAGATGACGAGCATACGCGAAACAAATACCGCCGTTCCGCCTATCGGCATGGAAGCCAAAAGCTGCCTGTCTTTTGAAAACCAAACGGAATTTATGTAAGAAGGCAGGAAAAATACGAGCACTATAAGCTGTACGGCGAGGAATATCATATTGATAAGCTCATCCAAATAGCCGCCGAAAACCGCCACCTGAGAGAGGAAATACAGCATTATCAACACCGCCGCAAGCGGCAGAGCGAACGCTACCAAAAGGAGGACTATTAAGCCGACCTTTTTTGCAATTTGCTTTTTATCGCCGCCGCTCAGCTTGAAATTCATGAGGAGATCGAGCTTGAATACAGAAAGAAAATTCGTCATAACGCCCTCTTTGTTCAGTTGCCGCCCGTCAAGGCGAGGAAGTACTCTTCCAGCGAGCTTGTTTGAGCAATCTCCTTTAAGTCCTCTTCACCCAGCGTTTTGATTATGCTTCCGCGGTTGATTATGACCACCCTGTCGCACAGCTTTTCCACCACTTCAAGCACATGGGAGGAGAAAAACACGCTGTTTCCCGCCGCGCAATGACTGCGCATAAGCTCCTTCAACATATGCGCCGAGCGCGGATCGAGCCCCGTCATCGGCTCATCCAAGATCCACAGCTTGGGCGAGTGAACGAGGGCGGCGATGATGCATATCTTCTGCTTCATGCCGTGCGAATATGTATTTATCTGCTTGGAAAGCGCCGAGGATATCTCCAGCATATCGGCAAGGGTTTGAATCTTCTCCTTCCTCTCTCCAACGGGTACACGATACACGTTGCACACAAAGTTCAAGTAGTCGTAACCGGTGAGGTTTTCGTAGGTGGCGTGATCGTCGGAAACATAGCCGATGTTCATTTTTGCATTTATAGGGTCCGTCTTGATGTCGTGACCGCACACGATAACGCTTCCGCCGTCGTAGGGCTGAATGCCCGTGATGCACTTGATGGTTGTGGATTTTCCTGCGCCGTTGGGTCCCACAAAGGCGACAATTTCACCCTCGTTCACGTCGAAAGAAACGTCCGAAACGGCGGTGGTGACCTGCCCTTTGTAGATCTTTGTCAAGTTGTTTACACTCAGTAGTGCCATAAATTACCCCTTGTTTTTCTTTATGTCTTTTGCCCTGACGAGCATTTTTTCATATCCGTTTTTTGAGGGCGTGTAAAATCTTTCGTCCTTCAATTTGTCCGGCAGATATTGCTGTTCCACCCAGCCGCCGTAATCGTGAGGATATTTATATCCTCCGGCATGCTCACCCGCATAGTGGTTGTCACGAAGCGGCGGAGGAACATTGTCGTCTTTCACCTGCTCCACCGCCCTTGCTACCTTTTCCATCGCCGCCACTACGGAGTTGGACTTGCTGGCTTCGCACACATAGATTATCGCGTTATAGAGGGGAATTTTCCCTTCCGGCAAGCCGATGTGCTCATATGCGTACATGGCGGAAGTTGCGATGACGAGAGCCTGAGGATCCGCCATGCCCACGTCTTCGGATGAGTGGACGACGAGCCTTCTTGCTATAAGCATGGGGTCGCACCCCGCCTGAATGAGCCTCTCCGCCCAATAAAGAGCCGCATCGCTGTCACTGCCGCGCAGCGATTTGCAAAAGGCGCTGAGCATGTCGTAATACATATTCTCATCCACACCGAGCGACTTTTTTTGAATGGATTGCTCCGCCGTCTTCAAATCGATGTGCACCACGCCGTCTGCATCGGCGGGAGTGGTGAGAAAGGCGAGCTCGAGGGCGTTCAATGCGGTGCGCACATCGCCGTCGCTCGCCCAAATGAGGTGATCCATCGCCTCTTTATCCAGCTTTATTTTGTTGTTTCCCAACCCGTTCTTCTTATCAGTCAGCGCGCGGGAGATCGCGTCCTGCATGTCCTTTTTCCCCAACTTGCGGAACTCGAAGATCCTGCACCGCGAAACGATCGCCTTCGTCATGGCAATATAGGGGTTTTCGGTGGTGGAGCCGATGAATATTATGTACCCTTCTTCTATCGCCGAAAGTACGCAGTCGCTCTGCGCCTTACTCCAGCGGTGACACTCGTCCAAAAGAAGGTACGTCCGCACCCCCTCAGTCATACGGCGGCGCTTGGCGTCGTCTATCACTTTTTTCGCGTCCGCCACGCCGCTGGAAACGGCGTTCAGCTTTACGAACGCTCCGCCCGTGGTATTTGCTATTATATTGGCAAGGGTGGTCTTGCCGCACCCGGGAGGTCCGTAAAAAATACAGCTCCCCAAAGTGTCCGTCTTGATCGCGCGGCGAAGAAGCGTGCCTTCGCCCACGATGTGCTCCTGCCCGAAGAAATCGTCCAGGCTTGTGGGGCGCATACGCTCCGCCAACGGCTTACGCCCCTTTTCTTCCATGTCAAATAAACTTTCCATGCCCTTATTATACATACAGGCGCGCCGCATGTCAACGACCGCTTTGAAGTGCGGTCTGTATTTTTATCATACAATATCACCCCCCCCGTCAACTTTTTTTGCACGTTTGGTAAAAAATTTACAATGTGCTTATCGTTTGAATACGAAGGTTATTTCATATGTTCCGCTCTTTCTGTCGATGTTTACGGGAACGCCCGTCATCCTGACGCCGTTTTCGATTATATAATCGCCGTCGCCTTCGGCATAGCGGATAATAAAGTTCGCGCCGCCGTGAGTGTATTTTATCACTAGGTTTTGCCAATCTTCCGCAAGCGGACGGCGGCAGACTATGGCGCGCGAGCGAATACGAAAGCCTATGAAATCTTCAAGATAAGTCTTATAATACCAACTTGCGCTGCCCGTGTACCAGCTCCAACCCATCCTGCCCTTCATATCCTTATTGTAATATACGTCGGCGGCGATGACGTAAGGTTCTCCGCAATATCTGCTCTTCCCCTCGCCCTTACACAAGTAAACGGGATTGAGCATGCGCGCAAGCGCCGCCGCCCTTTTGCTATCGCCCGCCATGCAATAGGCTTTGAATAGCCACACCGCGGCGTGAGTATATTGCCCGCCGTTTTCGCGCACACCCTTGGGATAGGCGGAGATATATCCGCAATAAAAGTTCTTGTCAAAGGGCGGGTCAAGCAGTCGGACAACGTTGAATTTTTCGCCTATGAGTCTACTAGCATGGGCAAGCGCGCTCTTTGCCCGCTCGCCTTTCGCTATCCCGGAAATGACCGCCCACGCTTGGGAGATGATGTCTGTTTTACAGGCGGGGGAATTGTCCTTGCCCAGCCATATTCCGTCATCGGTGAAGGCACGCGCATATCGCCCTTCAAAGAAAGCCTTGCCGACCGCGGAGCCAAGCTCTTCGCAGAGTTGGATATATTTCGGGCGCAAATCGGCTTCTATGAGCGGCAAAACTTTGTCGATGACCGCAGCGGCAAATTGCGTGAGCCATACGCTCTCTCCCCTGCCTTGAGTGCCGATTTCATTTAGGGCATCATTCCAATCGCCGCCGCCGATGAGAAGCAGTCCGTGCTCTCCCTTTTTTAAGCTGTCTATTGCACGCAAAATATGCTCGATGAGCGTGCCTTGGGCGCTTCCGTATTCACCGCGTTCCATGCGTGAATCTTCGCCTTTTGCAAGCGGAGGCGAGGTGAGATAGGGAATTTCCTCCTTTAAAATCTCTCTGTCCGCGGTGAAATCAACATATTCGGCGGTTACATATCCCAGGAAAAGCCTGTCGTCCGTTATTCGAGTGCGCACGCCCAAGGCGGGGCGATGCCACCAATGCATAACGTCCCCTTCCTCGTATTGGCGGGCGGCGCACTCCAAAATTATCTCGCGCACCTTGTTAGGGTCGGTATATAAGTGCGCAAGGCAATCCTGCAATTGATCGCGGAAGCCGACCGCTCCGCCTGCCTGATAAAAGCCGCATCTGCCGGCAAGGCGGGAGGAATACACCTGATAAGGCAGGTTATTCATTAAAAGCCTTTGCTCTTCCTCAACACCTTCTATCGTAACTTTATTGAGCGTTTTGAACATATCGCACTGTTTTTCCAACTCTTGCAGTACATCTTCCGCATGCAATGACAGGGCGAGATCTTCACTTTCCGTTATAAAAAAGTCGAGCGTACACTCTCCGCCGAAGGGCAAATTCACTTCCGCAACCAAGCGGGCAATACATAAGTTTATGCCGGAAATTGCAGGGTATGGCACTTCGCCCTTCACCGCGCTTGCATAGCTTTGACGGCAGAACGCCTGCGCGCCTTGAAGGCATGATATATACGCCTTTTGCCCCGTTAAACGATTTTCCGCAACTATGCCGCAGGCGCATGCCCGCGTATCTGTCGCCCACGGAACTGCAATCCTGCCGAGCAGAGGTTTTAAGTCGAATACTATCGACATGGCACGGGCGGCGCCGTCGTTTTTCAGGGTGAGATGATACGCCTTTCCTCTGCCGTCCTTAATTATTCCGACTTGCAGATTGCTTTCGATGCCTTCCGCTCGGCAGACAAAACTTGTCATCCCCTTTCCGTGGAGCACATACCCGCCGGGGTTGAGCTTGTTCAGGCGCAGGAACTTACCATCGAAAAACATTATAAGCGTTTCGGGCGGAGTATCTTCTATCGGATCGTTGAACCAGCGGGAGATCTTTCTTTCGCACGAGTTTGAAGCAAATGTGAAACCGCCGCCGTTTTGCGTTATCACAAAGCCGCCCTCTTCGCCCGCGATGACATTGGAGTAAGGTAGCAGGGGCGGATCGATGACCGAATAATCGCCGCTATCGGTAAAATACCCGAATCCGCTTTCAAGCGCCTTGGAGGGTTTTTGAATATGCTCGCACAAGGCGGGGGAATAGCTTGCGCTTTCCTTGATTTTCATGCAAGGCAACCTTTTTTGCCTTCTTATTTCATCGAGGAAAAACACGGGCGAGGCTTGGCAGAGCGAAGTAAATTCATCTATGTCTGTTATATGCACTAGATTTGTTTTTTCTATATTTCCCATGTTCGTTTTATGCAAAAGCCTATCCCGCTTTTGGGCAAAGTATTCGTCCGATTTACTCAGGATTATGTGCAAATTGCAGGGTAAACCGCATAAATTCAGATATAATATCGCCGATATCGCCCTTTCCGCCATAGAAAAGTCCTTTTCGTAATCAAGGGCGAATGCTCGCCTTTGATTTATTATATTATAGTACTGTATTTTTTCTGCACTTTGCGTTGCATAGAGCAAACAAGGCGCAAGCTCGTCCAAAAGCTCGCTTATTTGGCTATCCCGCCTATATCTGCGAGTGCGCAAAGCAGACAGTTCTGCACATCTCTCGCAATAGTCAAAATAATTTTCTTCATCCAGCGAGTGCATGAATTTTTCCAGCACATCAAATTCCGCGCTCGCCGCCTTTATCACATATATCTCTCCGCATTCCCCGGGTGAAACGGTTAGGGTGCACACCGCGCTCAAACACGGATACATTACGTCGCCGAAGTTGGGCGCAAGTTCACCCTTTCCCGCAGCGCGGGCGGAAGACGCGGTATACTTTACGCCTTTTCCTCCCGCAAGTTTGAACGCCAAGAATTTATCGCCGCCCTCCGCTTTGGATCGTCTTGTTACATATACCCCTTCTTCACGCTTTTCACTCGATACGAACATATCCGCATATACCGGATGCGAGGAATACTCCTCCTCTTCCGCCATGGCGAGGCGCTCGAAGTATGATACCTCATATGTGACTACCGATTGGGTATTATTCTTTATGGTGAGCTTTCTTATCTCGCCGGGCATACCTTTGAGCAAGAAAACTTTCTCCTTGCAGCATTCTTCCTCGTTTTCGTATTCCGCACACTCCGCAGTGTAGGAAAATGAATACTTCCCGCTGTATTTTTTAGGCATATATGTGGGGGAGAACTCCTCCCCTTCCCCTTTTATAGTAAAAAAGCCGCCGTCCGCAAGTGTCGGATCCTGCCTCCACCTGTTCACGTTTATACTGCCGAAGCGCGAAACTCCGCAGCCGCTTTCCGTGAGGATGACGGAGTACTCGCCCTCGCTGAGCAATGCGGCTTTCGGCTGCTCTGTCCCCTCATATCTGCGGTAGAACGCTTCGTTTTGAGGATATACAAAATCCGCTTTCGGCTTTTTTGCGCACCTAATTTCCGGCACGCGCTCTTCAAGCAGCAATTCGCCGCCGCTCATCTCTTCGTCCGCCATAAAGTATTCGCAGACGATATTATCCCTCAGCGCATTGGTTATTGCCGCAAGCAGCATTCCTTGATGGTGGGACATGTAACTGCACACTATCTTACCGCCCGCGGTATAGTCGATCGCTTCGCAAAAGCCGTACTTGCCGTATACGCCGCGTTTTTTCAGCTTCATCAAATTGACAGCCGCCCTATGAGGCATATATTTTAGCGTCATAGCCGAGGAATACGGGGATATAACGCACATATCCGGGGTTGAATTGAGCGCCAAAGTGCTCACGCCGAATTGCCCGTACTTGTAATTTCCCCCGTCGTCGAAGTCGTAATAGCCGCTTTCGCTTATGCCGAACACCCCCTTACACGATGAGGCGCACATTATAACGCTTGCCGCCGCGCAGGAGTGCGTGAGCAAGGAAAATTTGCTGTCCTTAAAGAATATCTGCGGCATGAGATATTCAAACGCCGTGCCCGCCCACGATGTGAGCATGTTTCCGCAATCGGAGATGAGGTCGCGCCTCAAAGCGTCCCATGCCGGAATATCACGCGAACAGGCGGCGACATACGCCAAGATCCGCGCTTCCGAAGCCATCATATCGTAATGCCCCTCATAATTCCGCCCGTCCAGGTTATAGCCGATATAAAATCTTCCCCGCGCCTTGTCGAAGAGTTCTTCCAAGCGCATACCGCCCAAAATGCCGTCGATCGCCAAAGTACTCTCTCCCCGCGCTTTCAAGAATGAGCGCGCCGTGATGAGGCATGCCGCCAAGTTGCCGTTGTCCACGCTGGAGATATAACGGGGAGTCTTGACCTGCCCTTGCAGATCGTACCAATTAAAGAAGTCACCCTTCCACGTTGGGAGCGATTTTAAGACGTCGACGTCCTGAGCAATGCGCAAAACAGCCTCGTCTTCTTCGCAAATGCCGCACTCCGCCGCAC
This sequence comes from uncultured Clostridia bacterium, assembly GCA_944381275.1. Lineage (GTDB taxonomy): Bacteria > Bacillota > Clostridia > Christensenellales > UBA3700 > Alloclostridium. The sequence goes on from CALWKO010000006.1 coordinate 37,187, forward strand.
ATACATGCGCCAGAATGCCCATTCCCAAATTGGTGGGCGAAGTCATATCCGCGATTTTCACCCCCGATTCAAATGAAAGATTGTCTGAAAGCAACTTGCTTCTTTCACGCATATCGACAAAATAAGCATAGGTATCGCACGCCGCCGAGCGAAGAAAATTCTTGTCCTTCGCATCCGCAGTCCTGCGCTTAAAGGGACGGTTGCCAAGGGTGAGAGCGCAAGCGTAGAGTACGCATACCGCGGCATATATCGTTACGGCATAGGTGAAGAACAATGTTGCACTTAGCACGGCAAGCAGGAGCGTCCCGCCGAATATGAGGGCAAAATGCGCCCGCACGGGCTCGCCTTTCAACGAGGCAAACGTGCGCCATTCAAGTAAATTTTTACGGAAAATAAGCCTATAAACCGTCTTTACTATCACACAAACGCTTGTGAATGCCGTGAAAGGAAGCAGAATAATACCCTCTATTCCCATGGCTATATTGCGGAAAAAGCCGCCGACGGCATATCTCATTCTCACTCCGTCCGAAATCGAATAAAGGCAAAATCCCGCAGCTGTCAGCGGGCGCGCCATAAGGCAAATGCCGATGACGATCGCAAGCGGTATGCTCCACAGCGCCAAGGCGGAGATCACGGCTGCGAAAGCTATGGGCGGCGCAAAAATCTGCGCGGCATTTACGATTATCGTATAGCGATACAGTTGATGGCATTTGCGCGAAAACGCGAGAGGCAAAAGCAGCAAATCACCCCTCTGCCACCTCTCCGCTCTGCGCGCCTGAGCCGCATATGTCGTGGGGGCGTCCTCATATACGAAGTCGCCTGCCGAGCCGCAAACGGTGAGCGCGCCTTCGGCTATGTCATGGCTGAGCACTCTGCCTTGCGGCAAAACACCGCGCAATTTTTCGTCGTATGAGCGCAATCTGTAAATACCCTTGCCGCAATATATGCTCTGCGCGCATAGGTTATAGTAGAAATCAGAATACGAGCAATACTCTTCCACCCCCGATTCGTGCAGGAATCGGACGGAATACGGTGTTTTTAACGAGGAAAGTTTGTATTTGCAGCCAAAGGAGAGTACGTCGTACTTGCGCGCAAGCGGATGCATCGCCGCACTCACCGCCCTGCGCACTCCGCCCACGGTGAGGCGTGAATCGGAATCGAGTAAAAGCACATATACCGGGGTAAACGGCGTTCCGCTTATATATTCAAAGGGAGTTTTTTCGCCGCGCAGCAGCAGGGAGTTCATATCCTCTATCGCGCCGCGCTTCCTCTCTCTTCCCGACCATTTGCCGCCGCACTTGCTGCGCCTGCGCAAGAGTACGAATATATCCCTCTCGTCCTCCAGGCGGGACAGCTCGCGGACGATCTCCTCATCCCCGTCCGCGTGTTCGGTAGAAGAAGCGGCAAAATCGGCTAGGAGCACAAAGCCGGCATTGTCGTCCTTGTTCGCCGCGCGAATTGCCTTTATATCATCGATTGCCGCCCTAGTATCGTTCATATTTGCTAGCACTACAGACATAACCGTAAGCACACTGCCATCATTCGGAATGCGATCCAACTTCAATCGCGGCACGCTGCGCACGGGGATGAATGCAGATACGGTTTTGATTACGAGATATTCTATCGGCTTTAACGCGGTGAAGAACACGATAAAAAATACGCAGGCGGAGAGCGCCGCCCCGTTCATGAGTACGGCGGCAGTGCAGGATACCGCCAAGTCGAGGGCGAACACGACCGCGCCGAATACCGATGCCCTGCTCTCCGCACCGAGTGAAACTTTTTTGCCGTTTAGCAGCCGATATACCTTCCTGCGGCTTTCAAAAAGAAGCTCGCCGAAGTGCACTCCGCGCTCGCCGGCAAGGCGCATAATCTTCTCGGCACAGTACTTTTCCGACATATTGCAGTAATTTGCAAGCATACCGAGGGCGTTTAAGTAAAGGTGCTTTGAAACATCGTCCATGCCGCGATAAGTTTCGTCTTGCGCAAATATCTCCCCTATGGGAGAGGCGTGCAGGGCAAAGCGCAGATCGAATTGCTCGTGAAGCGATTTAAGCGATTTAACCGCGTTTGCGATCAAAAGAGCCGAGTCGGAAAGATATACGCCGAAGGTTATCTCCGCATTCTCCGCGCCCGTATCGGTGCCCTCCGCGCCAGCCGCGGCTCCCAACTGTTTGCGATAGTAGGTATACCCGGGCAGTTTGGCGTGAGAGAGGCTGAACCTCTCATCTTTAGCGGCATAGTTTTGCGCGCGATTAATAAGTATTATCCGCTTGCATATACGCGCGATATGCCTGTAAAGCGAGTATTCAAAGGCTTGAGGCAGGGAAAATATCTCCTCGTTGGTGAGCGGTGCATACTTGTTGAACAGCTTTATCTGCCGCAGGCACTTTTCCGCATTAGCGCCGCACCTATCGAGCGATGTGAGCAGATGTGCGAGCGCGACCACCCTTATCTTGCCTCCGCTCCTAGGTTTGGCGTTCAGGCGCATAATGCCCGCCTTATTGGAGCTTGCAATAAGATAGTTGCCGTTTTCATACAGCCACTTTTCGCACTCTTCAAGGCTTATTCCCCTCTTAACCTTGCGCCTTACAAGGCGAAATGCACGCTTTATCTGCGCGATCGTTTCGCGGTAAGGGATACCCACGCCCGTCTTATCCCTCACGGTCATGGATTGGGCGAGTGACGCCACATTTAACTGCAAATCTTCTTCATCGGCGCGGGCGATCACCGCATATCGCCTTCTTCTTTTGAGCGAGAGAAGCGCGGGGATCATAAAGCTGAGCGCCAATATCGAGATAATCAAATAATATACCATAGTTTCCTCGCGGCAATTATTGACAGCGGCGCGGCGCGTTATACGAATACAGGCAATAAAAAAGGCGGCAGCGCCGCCTCCCAAATGATCAATAAGCCGGATTCTGTTTACGATGGCCATCTATCCAGGCTCGGCGTTGCCGCCGAGCTCGAGCGATTTTCCGACGCGGCAGGCTGCCGCATAATGTCGTTTTCTCTTGCACCGAGTGGGGTTTACAGGGCATTCCGCGTTGCCGCGGAATCGGTGAGCTCTTACCTCGCCTTTCCATCCTTGCCCGCAATGCGGGCGGTCTATTTCTGTTGCACTTTCCTTTAAGTCGCCTTAACCGGTAGTTAGCCGGCACTCTGCCTTACGGTGTCCGGACTTTCCTCACTTTCGTGCGGCCATCCGATCATTTGGGACTTTATCTTAACACCAAACGGGTCAAAAGTCAAGCGCGTGCTTGTCGATATACTTGCGCAGTTTTTCTATCGCCTTCTTTTCTATGCGTGAGATATAGGAGCGGGAGATGTTGAACTTTTCCGCAACTTGCAGCTGCGTGTGGGCGGGGATGCCCTCTAAGCCATACCTCATCTTGATTATCTCGTACTCTCTGGCGTCAAGCGCCGCTTTTACCACCTTGTGGAGTTTTTCGCGCACGAGCGAATTTTCCACCTCGTCGATGACGTCGGTGCTGTCTTCAAGCAGATCCATGAGGGTTATTTCGTTGCCGTCCTTATCGCTGCTTACGGGCTCGAAGAGGGAGCGCGTGCCCTTGTATTTCTTGCTTGCGCGCAAGGTCATGAGAATTTCGTTTTCTATACACTTACTCGCATATGTGGCAAACTGCGTGCCCTTGCCGCCCGAATAGGTGTTCACCGCCTTTATAAGCCCTATCGAGCCCACGGAGATGAGTTCGTCGTTGTCGTTATAGCCGGAATACTTTTTTACGATGTGCACCACAAGGCGCATATTGTGACTCACCAGCTCGTCGCGCGCGGACTTATCCCCTTGCCGCATGCGCTCGATGAGCTCTTTTTCCTTTTCAGGAGTGAGAGGAAGAGGAAAACTGCTCTTGTTCTTTACATAACCGGTAAAGAAGAAGATGTTGCCGAGTAACGCAAAAATGCCGCTTAAAAACATACATTCACCGCCTGATACATTCTGAAATATGTCTATGAATACAACGGCTTGTACGATAACTCGGGAGGAAAAATAATGGAAAAAGGACCCCGCAGGGTCCTATATATTCGAGCTTATTTACTTGTTTTGCTTTTTCTTGAGCACTTCGTTTATCTCATCCAGCCAGCTGTTTATGTCCTTAAACTGCCTGTGGACGGCGGCAAAGCGGACGTATGCCACGTCGTCGATCTCCTTAAGCCCGTCCATTACCATTTCGCCTATCTCATCCGAGGTGATCTCTTGGTCGAGGTGGTTGGCGACGCGCTTTTCTATATCGGCGACCAGATTATCTATCTGCTGCATGGCAACGGGGCGCTTTTCGCACGCCTTCATAATGCCTTGCTTCACCTTTTGAGCGGAGAACGCCTGGCGGCAGCCGTTCTTTTTAACGACCATGACGGGCGTAAACTCCACCGTTTCGTAGGTGGTGAACCTTCTGCCGCACGCGGTGCATTCGCGCCTGCGGCGAATGGAGGTGCCGTCCTCGTTCACGCGTGAGTCGATAACTTTACTGTCCATGCAGCCGCAATATATACATTTCATAACTTTTTTCCTCGTTTTTTCTCTATTATACCACTATTTTTTCGATTGTGCAATAATTTTCAACAATCGCGGGGCGCAGGACACACGGGATTTCCGCTCGCCCGGTCGCCGAGTTCTATCAAGATGGCGTCCTCCCCTATCTTGATGATGTTCTTCCAGGGCACAAAGATGCTCTCATCGCCGGAGATGTTCTTGAAAAACTTTTTTTCACCGGGGACGATTATGCCCAAGGCATTGCCCGAGCACGTCAAAGCTATGTCTAAAATGCGCCCCAGCTTTTTGCCGTCGGTTAAGTTGACCACTTCTTTTTCCCTAAGTTCGCAAAATGTGAGATCGGATATCATAAAAACCCTCCGCCATATCTTATGCGGAGGGTGAAAGATTATTACTTGTAAATCACAAATTCTTTTATATAGGCAAGCGCGCTCTTTTCCAGCCTGCTCACCTGGGCTTGGGAGATGCCCATGATACGAGATATTTCCGTTTGAGTTCTCCCCTTGAAATATCGCAAGGTGATTATCCGCTTTTCCCGCTCGGGCAGCCCTTCGAGGGCGGTTTTTATAGAGATGTCGTCCAGCCACCTGTCCTCATGGCAGCGTTTGTCGCTTAGCTGTTCCAGCAGGCTTACGCTGTCGTCGTCGCCGTAGACGTACTCTTGCAGGGATATGGGCTCGCTCACCGCGTCGAGCGCCGCAACCACGTCCTTATAGGGAACGTCTATTTCCGCGGCTACTTCCATGAGTGAAGGTTCGCTCCTGCCCACGGACATCTCCTCGCGCGCTTTAAGCGTTTTATAGGCGATGTCGCGCATGCTTCTGCTCACCTTAATGGACGTGCCCTCTTTTACAAACCGCCTTATTTCGCCCACGATCATGGGCACGGCGTATGTGGAAAAGCGCACGTTGAAGGACGGATCAAAGCCGTCTATCGCCTTCATCAGCCCTACTATTCCCACTTGAAATAAATCGTCGCTGTTTGCCTTTCCCCTGAACCGCTGAACGAGTGAGAGCACGAGGCGGATATTCGCCATAACGAGTTCTTCCCGCGCCGCTTGGTCGCCGCCGGCGCACCTTGACAGCAACTCCTCGCACTCCTCGTTGGTAAGGCGAGGAAGGGACGATATGTCTAAGTTACATAAGTTTACTTTGTTCATAATTCCTCCTTATGTATTTTGCGTAAGGGAATTATGCGCAAAGAAAAACTTTTTATTCTGCTGACGGTACCCGCACTGGGTCCCAATAGAACACTTTAAGCGGGTGCCTTCCGCTCATTTTTGCGCGATATGTCGTTTGTTGTAGGAGGTACTACAACTGCGCGCCATCTCGCACAAAACTGAACGAAATTCGCCTCGCTAAAAGCGAGCATTTTGCAGTGGCGTAATAGCACACATAAATTAACATATTCGATAAAATCAATAATATATGCAAAATGTGTTCTACTGGGACCCAGTGCGGGTACCCGCCCTAGCATTGCTCTAATTTAGATATCTCCTTTTTCAGCTTTTTCATCACCTTCTTTTCCAGGCGGGATATGTACGATTGTGATATGCCCATTATATCCGCTATCTCCTTTTGCGTCTTTTTTTGCACACCCAAAATTCCAAAGCGCATTTTGACTATCTCCTGTTCCCTCTCGTTCAGTTTGGCAAAGCATTTTAACAGGATGTCCTTTTCCGCCTCGCTCTCCATATCCTTATAGATTATGTCGCTGTCGGTGCCGAGCACGTCGGAAAGAAGGAGTACATTGCCTTCCCAATCCACATTGAGCGGTTCGTCGAGCGACATTTCCGATTTGGTCCTTGACGTCTTTCTCAAATACATGAGAATTTCGTTTTCTATGCATCTGCTGGCGTAGGTAGCCATCTTTATCTGCTTTTCCGCATCGAAGGAGTTGACCGCCTTTATCAGCCCTATCGTGCCCACCGATATGAGGTCTTCTATATCTATATTGGTGTTGTCGAACTTTTTTGCGATATATACGACAAGGCGTAAATTCCGCTCTATAAGTTCGTTCTTTGCCTGTTCGTCCTTTTGGGCAAGGCGCTTTATCAGCTCTCTTTCCTCCTCGGGCTCGAGCGGCGCGGGGAGCGCTTCTCCTCCGCCGATGAAGTCAACTCTGTTTTCGGAATACAGATTGAGTGCCGCCAATATTTTTGCCAATAATTTTTTTAACATACTTCACCTCATATGCCGTTAGGCAGAATAACCTTGAATTCACCCATGGAAGTATCGGAGATTGCCGCGGTCACGCCGAAAACGCTCCTGCCGCTCTCCTCGGGAAAAGTGAGGGTGCGAATTTCGATTGCCGGCATATAGCTTTCCCCCGTCACCGTCTTTACCCAAATGCCGGCAACGCGCTTTGCGCCCTTGCCTATCAGCTTTTTTGCCAGCCTTTTGTCTATAACTATCACTCCCTTGCCGCCGCGCATAAGAGTGTTGCCCGTATCTATAATGCCTTCACATGAGATCTTGCCTTTGCCCGCGCTGAGCACCACTTTACGCTCGCCTCCGCCCATCCGCCTGCGCGCGATATAGCCCGTTATCTGCCTTACGATATACACAAGCAAAATGCCTGCCGCGGCTATGTAGGCACCCGCAAGATTTCCGGGGTAATAAAGAGCGTTTACAAATTGTGAAACCGCCATGTTGTTGAGCACAAGCACCGCTCCTCCCAATGCCGCCGTATACAGAAAATATAGCAATGCAGCCAGCAGATACCGCTTAAAAGAGGGATATTTGCTCATCAGTGCGGTGAGAAGCATGAGCACGAGGACTTTTACAACGCCGGCGGCGGCAAAATTTATGTACGGTACAGCTAGGGCAAACAAGCTGCCCGCCAGGCAAGCAAGCGATATGCGCGCCTTGCTCACCCGCATTTTTAAACTGATAAGAGTTATGTACGCGATAAAGGCATCTATAAAGAAGTTGGATACCAATACGTACTCCGCATAAACCACCATATTCACATAATAGTGCGGCGAAAGCGAGAAAAACTTCTTAACTTGTAGAAAATCAAATTTATAAAGCCGTTTCCGCAATAAAAATGCACCCTGAGGCGGGTGCATTTTCTTAAATCAAATTATATCGTTAATTGTTGTCATCGAGGCGTCCGCGGCGCAAACGCTCCAAAAACTTGGGCATATTGCGCTTTTCCTGCGGCGGCTGTTCCGGCTGCTGAGGTGCGGAAGGCTGGCGGGGTGCAAAGCCCGAAGGGGGATTGTAACGCGGCGGATACTCGCCGTATCCGTCATTGCGGGGCTGTTCGTAACCGCTCTGCCTTGTCTGCTGCGCCGGATGAGAAGGCTGAGGATAGGTAGGCTGAGCGTAACCCGAGGAATATCCGGCGGAAGGATTACTCTGCCCCGTACCGTAATTGGGTCTGCCCTGGCGAGACGCGTCTTGCCTGCCCATACCAGAGAAGTCGGGAGCGCTGTAATTGGGGCGCTCGCGCTGTTCTGCGGCAGGCTGCTGAGGGGTGCCCTGGCGGGTGATGGCTTCTTCACGCTCGCGTATGGTTTTTTCGGGAAAACCGGTGGCGATGATGGTGATCTTCACCTTATTCAAATATTCTTCGCCGCTGTTTATACCCATACCCCAAATAATCTTTGCCTCTGGGTCGGCGATGGATTGCACAAGGTTGCAGGCGGTGTTTGTTTCGCTCAAAGTGAGGTCGGTGCCGCCCTGGAAATACATGATGATATTCTTGGCCCCCTGAATGTCCGATTCCAGCAAGGGAGAAGCCACGGCAAGGCGCATCGCCTTGATAGACTTATCCGGACCGCTTGCCTCGCCTATACCCATATGCGCCACGCCTTGGTCGCGCATAACTGCGTTCACGTCGGCAAAATCGAGGTTGATTATGGAATCCTTCATGATAAGGTCGCTTATCGACTGCACCGCTTGGCGAAGCACTTCGTCCGCCTCCTCGAAAGCCTGCATAATGGTGGCGTCGGGCGAGAGGACGTCGTTGAGTTTTTCGTTGGGGATGACGAGGAGCGTGTCGACGTTCTTCCGCAATTTTTCTATACCCGTCAAGGCGTTCATCATGCGCTTTTTACCCTCGAATTTGAAGGGGGTGGTGACGACCGCGACGGTGAGGATATTCTTATTTTTCGCAATGGAAGCTATCACAGGCGCCGCACCCGTTCCCGTGCCGCCGCCCATGCCTGCCGTAATAAACAGCATGTTTACGTTTTTAAGCAGATTTTCTATGTCTTCGCGCGATTCAAGCGCCGCTTTTTCTCCCTTTTCCGGATTTGCGCCCGCACCCAAGCCCTGGGTGGTGTTTTGACCGATAGGCAGCTTTACCGGAGCTTTTGAAGCGAGGAGCGCCTGCTTGTCCGTGTTGATGGCAACGAATTCCGCGGTAGTTATCCCCGCCTCCACCATTTGGTTTACGGCATTGCAGCCTCCGCCGCCCACGCCGAATACCTTTATTTTAGCAACGCCGATTTCCTGTTCAGCCATGCTCTACACCCTCCTTAGTTTGTTGATGAATTTGCTGAAAAGGCTGTTTTCATTCCTCTTCAAGTGCGCTTGCCTCAGTACTGAAACAAGCGACGAATATTCCGGTTTATCGTACCCCGGCACGTTGGGCGCAAGCGGTGTTATCGCCCTGCCCATGGATTTTGCAAAATACTTTATTGCACCTTTCATATTGAAAAATGCGTTCCCCGTGGCGAAAATACGCCTTGTGGATTGCGAATCCGCCACATTGTCGAATACGCTGTTTAACTCGTTTGCCACTTCCCTGAGGCAGCTCCTTATAATCTCGTTTATCTCCGCCGCACGATATTTGAGCACGTCCCCGTTCTTGGGCAGAGAGTAAAATGATACTTGCTCGAAATCGTCCGTCAAGTCTATCTGCCCCAGCAAGGAGAGCGCGGAGTAAAAGTCCACATCCAGCCTTTCGGTAAGTTCCGCGGCGACGATGGCGCTGCCCGTGGTCACCGATTCCAATCCCTGTAAGCCTTCCCCTCTCACGCCGGCGAGCGAGCACTCCAAAAAGCCGAAATCCACCAGCACTTCCCCGCCTATTCTGTAAGAATCGTCCAGCAGAGTCAGCCCTTCCGCATGAGCGGCGGAGATGTACTCCGTCTGAGGAAAATCAAGGGCGGAAGCTATCCTGTCTATCGCGTCGTAAAAACTTTTTTTGCACGAGAGATAGGAGTTGTATGTGGTCATCGTCCTGCCTGCCATACCCACGGGATCGCTGACGAGTTCACCCCCGTCGACGCGGTAACCGAGCGCACAGTGCTGGATGACGTTGCGCGTTCTTTTGAGCACGTCCAGCCCGCGGTACGCGGCTTTGTCGGCAATGTTGCGCGTTATAACGCTGTCTTCGTTGAGAACGGTGACGTTCTCGTCGGCATAGAACTCGCAAAACGCAGAGGGAACCCCCACATAGAGCGTGTCGAAATAGCCGTGGGAAGGAAGTTTGTGGTAGGCCTTGACGATGGCGTCTTCCAGCGACGCGGTGTTATACCATTCGCCTTCGCCGTAGCCGTCGTAAGGCTCCGACTGCAAACCCGCAACGCTCACTATCCCCTTGCCTGCTCCGCTGCCGACGGCAACGGTGACGGCGTCGGATCTTACATCAAGAACGCAAATATCCTTTCCCATACTTCTTATTATAGAGCAAACAAAGAGCCGTGTCAATAGCTTTTTAAATATTTTATAAAACACGCGCGCTAATTACGCGCGCTCGCGTTAGGCGGAAGGAAAATTCTCGGGAAAGCCCGCCGACGGCTGAATGCGTACCTTGCCCTCACCGTCTACCGAAGGGTAAAACCAGCCGCCGTACGCCATGGCGTCGTTATCGGAGAAGAGATAATCCGCATAACACCTGTAAAGTCCGCCGAACACCATCGCCATATCCCCTTCCGCGTACATGAGAAGGTGTGCGCCCGTATTGGTGAGCATGTCCACATAATTGCCGTCGGCATAATAAGTTACCGACGTTAAAAAGTAGGATATCTTTTCATTCATGAGCAGGTTGGCTTCTCCGCCCGCGATGATTGCAGAAAGCCAAGGGATCTCGGCAAAAGCGCCCGCCTCTGTTTGAAGAGTATATCCGAAAACGGTTATGCAATTCCCCTCCGGCACGCTCGCCGCTATGTCGATAACCTTCAATTCCCTGTCTAAAAGCGCATATCCGCCCTCGCACGGGACGGCGATAAAGGCGTTGCGCAGGGTGCAGTTGATGGAAACGGTTCCCGGGAAAGACCGCTCCACGGTGATCACCTTCACCTGCGGATAAGCCGCTTCCACATTGGAGCGCACCACTTCTTCGTCCACGGAAAATATACTGCCGCCGTCCTTAACTCCGCTGGCGGTGACTATGCCGGAAGAAAGTTCGTCGTCGAATGAAATGTCTGCGGTGGTCACAACGCGCACTTGCCCTATCGCAAAAATACTGCATGCAAGCACTACCGTGACCACCACGATACACAGAACGGTTATTAAAATTGCTGCTCTTTTGTTCATTAAACGACCCTGATTATATTTGCGCCCAATTCAGACAGAATGGGCGCCATGTCTTCGTATCCCCTGTCTATATGATAGATGTCCTTCACTTCCGTCCTGCCCTCTGCGGCAAGCCCCGCCAGCACAAGGGAGGCTCCTCCGCGCAGATCGGTGGCGTGCACCTGAGCGCCGTGCAGCCCGGGTACGCCCCTCACCACCGCGGTCCTGTCGCGCACGGTGATGTCCGCGCCCATCTTGATGAGCTGAGGCACCGTTTTGAAGCGCGTTTCGAAGATGTTCTCCGCAATCACGGACGTCCCGCGGGAGATCGTCTGCAGCGCCATTATCTGCGTTTGCAGATCGGTGGGGAAGCCGGGATAGTACATAGTATCTATTCTTTCAAGCGATTTCAATCTGCCCTTGCTTCTTACCGATATCTTATCATTTTTGCATATCACTTTGCAAGCGGTTTTGGACATTTTCGCTATAAGCGAAGAAAGATGCTCGGGAACCACCCCTTCAAGGGTGATATTGCCGCCGCACATGGCGCCCGCTATTATGTATGTGCCCGCGATTATCCTATCCGGGATGGGGGTATATGTAACGCCGTGAAGCCTCTCCACCCCCTCCACGGTTATAAGGCTGCTCCCCGCACCGGATATTCTCGCGCCCATGGCGTTAAGGAAATTCTGCAAGTCGGTTATCTCCGGCTCCTTGGCGCAGTTCCTTATCACGGTCACCCCGCGAATGAACACGCTCGCCATCATCAGATTTTCCGTTGCGCCCACGCTGGGCAAATCTAAAAGTATCTGCGCGCTGTGCGCACCCGTCGCGTCGCAGTCAAGATAGCCGCTCTCTTCTTTTATTACTATTCCCAGCTCCCTCAGCCCGGAGAGGTGAATGTCTATCGGGCGCATGCCTATCTCGCATCCGCCCGGGTAGGATATCTTCGCTTTTTTCATGCGCGAAAGCATGGGACCCATTAGGAAGATGGACGAACGCAGTTCCTTTGCGAGCACGCAGGGAATTGCGTCGCAATATATGTCGCGGGAATCTATGGTGATATTGCCCACGTCGTCGCGCGTGATCACGCATCCCAACCCCGCAAGTATTTTAAGCATATTCCTTATATCCGAAATTTCGGGGCAATTTTGCAAAGTGACTTTTTCTTGTGTGAGTATGCTTGCCGCGAGCAGCGGCAGTACGCTGTTTTTTGCCGCCTTTACCTTTATTCGCCCTTCCAAGGGGCGGCCGCCTTCTATTATGTATCTGCTCATATTTTTCTCTCCACACCGTAGCGGCACAAGCCGTTATGTATTCAATACATTTTATGGCCAAAAGTTTGACGTTGTGATTTTGCCGCTATGCGTTGAAGAATTGCCGTTGCGCAGGTGAACATGAGGAGCGAAGTCCCGCCCGCGCTCACAAAAGGAAGAGGGAGCCCCGTGGGCGGTATGCTGCCCGTGACCACCGCCACATTCAAAAGCGCCTGCACACCTATTATCGCAGTAATACCGGCGGCGAGATAGCAGTCAAATCTACTCACCGCACGCATGGAGATGATACTGCCGCGCCACACTATCACCGCGAACACGGCGAGCACGGCGGCGCAGCCGACAAAGCCGAGCTCCTCGCCGATGACGGAGAAGATAAAGTCGCTCTCCGCAAAAGGGAGAAACATATACTTTTGGCGGGAATTGAACAAGCCCACGCCGAAAAGTCCGCCCGACCCAAGAGCGTAATAAGATTGGATGAGCTGATACCCCTCCCCCAGCGGCGACGACCACGGATCCAAGAAGGCGGCTATGCGCTTTAAGCGGTAAGGTTCGGCGGCTATCAATACGATGACGAGTGCAACCGCGGGAATGCCGAGCAGTGCAAAATGTTTTGCCTTAGCTCCGCCCAGGAAGAGCATGACCACGGTCACCAGCCCTACGCACATGGTTATGGACATGTTGGGTTCCGCCATGATGAGAGCGCAAGTTGCGCCGCAGGCGAGCAATATCGCCGCCATAGACTTGAAGGTAACGCAGCTGTTTTTTGAAAGACAGCCCGCTATGAATATAACCAAGGTGAATTTAGCTATATCGGACGGCTGAAAGGTGGTGAAGCCCAAGTTGATCCACCTTGTGGCGCCGTAATTTTCCACGCCCACGCCGGGAATAAAGACGAGAGCGAGAAGGACAAGTCCTAGTATAAAGAGCACATAGCGCAGTTTTTTATAGATTTCCGTGTCTATTTTGTACACGAAAGGATATGCCGCGGCGGCAAAGAGGAGCGCAATTCCCTGCTTTTTCACATAAAAAAACGCGTCCCCCGTTTCGTCAAGCGCGGAATAACTGCTTGCGCTGTACTGCATGAGGAGTCCGAAGAGGGCGAGTCCCGCCGCGCAGCAGAGCAATACCTTATCCGGGATGAGTTTCCCGCTCAGTCTTCCCCGCATCCGATCGCCCTGACTATGCAGTCGAACGCCTCGCCGCGTTCTTCAAAATCCGCAAACCTGTCGAAGCTGGAGGTTGACGGGGAAAAGAGCACGTTTTCCTCCTCCCCTTCAAAAGCCTTTACCGCCGCTAAGTATAGCGAAGGAAGTATTTCAAAGGAATAATCATGCTCGGCGGGCAGATCCTCTTTTATGCTTTCCGCATTGTCGCCCGTGACGATTATCCTCTTCACCGTCGCGGGCAGATTTGCAAAAAATTGCCCGTAGGATATGCTCTTGTCGTAGCCGCCCATTATCAGCGCGGTGCTCCCCTTCATCGCTCCGCACGCTTTTAATGTTGAATCGATATTCGTCGCCTTGCTGTCGTTATACACGCGCTTGCCCTTTATCGTGCCGCAATATTGCATTCTGAACCTGGGGGCGGAAAAAGTGCGCAGCGCCTTTACTATCGCTTGCTTTTTTATCCCCATAAGTTTTGCCGCGGTTATCGCCGCCAAGGCGTTTGCTATGTTGTGCTCCCCCTTTATGCGCAGCTCGTCGGCGGAGGCGATGTATTCCACGCCGCTGTCGGCAAAGTATATCCTGCCCCCTTCCAGGTAACAGCCCTTCACTTTTTGATGGGTGGAGAAGAAGTATACCTTCGAGGCGACGTCCTGCTCGAAAGAGCGCACTGTTTCGTCGTCGTAATTCAAAACGGCATAGTCGCTCGCCTTTTGATTGAGGAATATCTTACGCTTGGCGTCGGCGTACTCTTCAAAACTGCCGTGCCGCTCGTAGTGGTCGGGAGTGATGTTGAGGCACACGGCGTACTTGGAGCGGAATTTGACTATGCTCTCCAATTGAAAACTTGAAAGTTCCAGCACCACTACGGCGCCCTCGTCCACCTTGTCCGCAACCGCGCTGAAAGACGAGCCGATGTTGCCCAGAGCGTAACTTTCTATCCCCGCGCATTCCAAAATCTTTTTTATGAGCAAGGTGACCGTGGTCTTGCCATTGGTCCCCGTAACGGCGACTATATCGCCGCGCGAATAGCGGTAGCCCAGCTCTATCTCCCCTATCACCTCGATGCCGCACAGCTTTGCATATGTAACCATGTCGTCCGTGAGCGGCACGCCGGGACTGAGCACGAGCAGATCCACTCCGCGCAGGGCGAGTTCGGGCGGAAGAAAGCTCCTGTCCTCGCACCCCTCGGGCACGCGCGCGCCCGCGCCGTCGTATACGCATACGCGCCAGCCGCTGCGCGTCAAGAGGGAAATTGCGCCGCTGCCGCTCACTCCCGTTCCCATTACCAAAGCCGTATTACACATATTCCGCCGCCATGCAACCTATCAGCCCAACTATGCCGAAAATCGTGGTTATCAGCGTGTAGTAGGTGACAATCTTGCTCTCCTTTATTCCCTTATATTCCAAGTGGTGGTGAAAGGGCGCCATTAAAAACACCCGTCTGCCCTTGAGCTTGTACACCGCCACCTGCACTATTACGGATATGCAAGATACGATATACATTATGCCGATAAATATGAGAAGAAGCGGATTTTTCAAAAATACCGCCGCGCAAGTAATGGCTCCGCCCAGCGCAAGCGAGCCGGTGTCGCCCATAAAGATGCTCGCCGGGGAAGCGTTGAGCCATATAAACGCCAAAACGGCGCCGGCAAACGAAGAACAGAACAGCCCCATCGACCTCACCTGTCCGCGCAGGAGCACATCCCCCTCCGGCACCTGTACGGCGAGCATGTAGGCGCACGCCATGGTGAGTATTATAAAATTCGAAGCGGAGCACTTGGCAACCAAGCCGTCAAGTCCGTCGGTGAGGTTGACGGCATTGGTGACGGCGATAAAGAGTATCATGGTAAAGGGGATAAATGCCCAGCCCATGTCGAAAACGGCAGTGGTGAATGGGAGTGAGATCGCGGTGGAAATATACCTGTTTCTGTAACAAAACAAGGTGACGAGCACGGCGATGCCCGCTTGCCCCGCCACTTTTTGATAAGCCTTCAAGCCTTGATTGTGCTTAAAGCGCACCTTTATGAAGTCGTCGAGAAAACCGAGAAGAGCGTAAGCCGCAGCCGTTGCGCACGCCACGGCGCAGAAGGAATAATCCATACCGCCGAATATGGCGCAAGTGAGTATCGCCGCCGCAAGAAAGATCACGCCGCCCATGGTGGGCGTGCCCGACTTGCCGGCATGCTTGTCCACATATACGAGCACGATCTGCCCCGCCTTTAATTTCCTCATCAGCGTAAGCACGGGATAGGCGATGATCGCCGCAAGTAAAAAAGCGACCGCGAATGCGGCGGGGAAAAGGACGTAGCCGCTCATTGCCCTATCACCTTTAAAAGCTGTTCCCTGTCGCTGTAAGGGGTCTTTACTCCAAAGGATTCTATATAATTCTCGCTCCCCTTGCCCGCTATCACTACCGCGTCACCGCCACGCGCTATCCTGCAAGCGTAGGCTATGGCTTGCCGCCTGTCGTTTATCACGGCGGCTTCCTTGCTCGTGCCCTGCAATATCTGAGCGGCGATATCCTCTCTCCTTTCCGTGCGCGGATTGTCCTCTGTTATTATCATCTTGTCCGCAAGCTGCCCCGCTATCGCGCCCATTACGGGGCGTTTGGATCTGTCGCGGTCGCCGCCGCAGCCGAAGACGAGTATCAAATTGCCCTTGCACAGCTTGCGCGCCTGGATAAGCACGTTCCTCAATCCGTCCGGGGTGTGGGCAAAATCGATGATATATGTTATTTCACCCCTCTTATAGACGTTGAACCTGCCCTCGGGCGGAGCGATGTTTTCCGCTGCCGCCGCTATCTGTTCGCAGTCCGCGCCCAGCTCGCGCACGCACGCTATCGCCGCCAAGGTGTTTGAAACGTTGAAGGCGCCCAAAAGCCTAGAGTTTATCTCCATAAGGCAGTCGCGGTCGTTCACCACATAGCGGCAGCGCTCCCCCTGCGTAATATTCACGGCAAAGACGTCCGCGGGATTATAGAGGCCGTATGTTATAACGGGCACGCGCGAGCTGTTGATGAGCTTCACTCCGAAAGGATCGTCGGAATTTATCACCGCCTTTCTAATATGCTCGGGGGTGAAAAAGCTTGCCTTCGCCCGCGCATAAGATTGCATATCTCCGAAAAAGTCGAGGTGATCTTGCGTGAGGTTGGTGAAAACGCCCAGGTCGAAAAGAATGTTCTCTGTCTTGCGCCAATAGAGCGCGTGAGCGGATACCTCCATAGCCGCCGCTTTGCAGCCGCTCTTTACGAAGGAAGAAAGGATGGAATTGAGTTCGTAAGGGTCGGGAGTGGTGAGCGCTGCGGGGGTGCGCTTTTCCCCGTCGTGCACATACATCGTGCCGATAAGTCCGCAGCGGATGCTGCACGCGCAAGCCAGCTCCTGCACGAGATACGTAACGGTGGATTTGCCGTTTGTGCCCGTAACTCCCACGATTTTCAGCTTGCTTGCGGGATTGCCGAAGAAGTTTCCGCATGCCGCCGCGTATGCCGCGCGCACGTCGCCGACGATGATTTGAGGGACGCTTATCCCTTCGATGGGTTTATCCGTGAGCACGGCGCAAGCTCCCCTGCCTTCCGCTTGGGCGGCGAACGCTTTGCCGTCCTGCTTCTTCCCCGCCATTGCCGCAAACAGACAATCGGGGCGCACGTCGTTGCTATTCAAGTATATATCCTTAATTTCAAGTGAATTTACGTCCGCATTGCAAGAGTAATTTATGCCGCTAAGAAGTGATTTTCCTTTCATAATTCCTCCGTGTAAACACTATAAGTCCACGAGTATTCATATGCGCCGCATTCGCAAAATAATCACTTCTTCGACAATTTTATTCCAAGGCAAAATATGCAAGGGTATCCTTGTTAATCTCCGCGCCCGCAAGGGGAATTTGATAGCTCACCCTGCCTTCACCCGCATAGGCGTAATCTATCCCCGCCTTTTTTAAGGTGGCGGCGGCTTCGGTCAAGGTCATATCGGTGATGTCCGGCATAACTACTTTCTCCTGTGCGGCTTCTCCCTGCGCGGGTATGCCGTAATAGGAAAATAACGACGAGAATATCTGCCCCACATAGGGCGCCGCCACTATGGAACCGTAATAGGCGTATCCCTGAGGTTCGTCCACCAAAAACAGGCAGACTATATCGTCCCCGTTGATTTGAGTGAAGCCGACAAAGGACGAGATGTATTTGCCCGCGGCTATCGCGCCGTTTTCGTACTTCTGCGCCGTACCCGTCTTGCCTCCTATCTTATACCCGGGGACGGCGGCGTTCTTGCCACTGCCCTCGTCCACCACCCCGTAAAGGTAGTCCTTGAGCGTTTCGCAGGTGGAGGCGCTCACGGTGGTGTTGCGCACATACGACCCTCCGCGATATGCCAAATTCCCCTCCTGATCCACTATCTCCTCCACGATGTAGGGGCGGTAGAGGTAGCCGCCGTTTATGCAGGATGCCACCGCCGCAGCAAGCTGGACGGGAGTTACCGCCACCGCCTGACCGAAGCCGATGCGCGCCAAGTCCACGTTTTTAACGGAAGCGCGGGGAATGAGCATGCCCGAACTTTCTCCGTAAAAATCTATGCCCGTCTTGCTGCCCAAGCCGAATTTTTCAAAATAATCGTACATATTGTTCACGCCGGCGGAGAGCGCCACGTCCACAAACACGCAGTTGCAGGAATTGTATACGCCGTGGCGGAAGTCCTGACTGCCGTGACCTATCGAACGCCAGCAGCGTATCCTCTGCCCGTCCACCGTGCAGCTTCCCCCGCAATAGTAGGAATTTTTTATAACACCTGTTTCTATGCCTATCGCCGAGGTGAGAATCTTGAAGGTGGAACCGGGCTCGTACATATCCGTTACGGCGAAGAGCGCGGAGTTTTCCATAAGAGCGTTCACATCGTCGCGCGGGATGTCGTTCAAGTCGTAAGAAGGCGCCTGAGCCATGGCGAGCACCGCGCCCGTGTTTGCGTTGAGCATGACGCAGCTCACCCCCTTGGCGTCGTACCTGGCACAGGCGTCGTGCACCGCCTTTTCCGCCACCGCCTGCACCGTGTAATCTATGGTGAGGCGCATATTCATCCCCTTTACGGGTGACACGTAATAGGTGTCGCCGTCCTCAAGCTCCCTGCCGATGAGGTCGGTTTCGGTATAAGAATAGCCGTTGGTGCCCGTGAGATATTTGTCGTAGTAGAGTTCAAGTCCGCTCTGCCCCCTGTTGTCGATATCGGTAAAGCCGAGCAGTTGGGTGAGAAAGTCGCCCGAATTATAATAGCGCGCGCTGTCCGCGGTGAAGTAGATGCCGTGAAAATCCTGCGCCTCTATCATGAGTTTTTCCTCGCGCGTGATCTTGCGGCACAGGCGCGTTTCTGAAACGCCCTTCTTTTTTAAGCGGGTTAACAGCAAGGTCTTGTCTATGTCCAGCAAGTCGGCGGCATAGTCGGCTATTTCCTCCGCGTTCTCCACGTCGTTGGGGCGGCAGTACATGGTGTATAGGGTGACGGACGAGGCGAGCACCTGCCCGTTCACGTCCAGGATGTCGCCGCGGTCGGCGGTGAAAGGAAGGTCGCGCGTCCATTGATCGAAAGCGAGGGATTTCAAGCCGTCCGACTTCACCACTTGCAGCCAAAACAGCCTACCCGCCAAAAGACAAAAGAAGAAGGTTACCAGCAAAGCTATTGCCGATAACCTCCTCCTGATACTTATATGGGAGATTTTTGCCATTCGCCCCTCCGAGAAAATTATTTTTCTTCTTTGGTGCGAATGAGGATGAATTACCCTACTTGTTCACCCAGCCAATCGCAAAATTCGTCGAAAGAATTGGTTTGGGTATCGTATGTGTAAGCCGCTCCGCCCTGCGAGGACAGCGCCACTTCGCTGCCGTCTGCGCCGACGAAGTACATATCGGCGTCTTCGGAGTAAGCGGAAGGCTCTTCCGTTGCCGCAGCCGCGCTGCCGCCGATGACCACGTTCACCAAAACGAGGGTGACCACAATGGCGATGATGGCGAAGTAGAGCGCGATGAGCACTTTTGCCTTGGTGTTGAGGCGCATAGCCTTCTTCTGTTTGCCCTCTTTTTGCATGGAATATGCGCTGAAGTCGTAAGAAGAAGTGTCGTATGCGGGAGCCGCCTGGACGGGCGCTTCATAGTTATATCTATTGTCGTAAGAAGCGCGATATGCCTCGCGGCTTTCGTTTTCGGAAGCGTAATAGCCTGCTCCGGGGGCGTTATAGCCGTTGTTATAGCCGCCGTAGCTGTTGTAGCCGCCGTTGTAATAGCCGTCCTGCCTGCGGTTGTAGTCAGACTGAGGGGCGGACTGCTGAGGCTGATAGTAACCGAAGTCGCGGGTATAGTCCGGGGCGGCTTGACGAGCGTCGTCACGGCGGGTTTCGTACTGCCTTGCGTCGTAACCGAAATATTCGCTGCCACGAGTGGCGGTGGTGTCATGTCTTTCCATAGTATCGTTCATACTGCCCTTATCTCCTTATAGTTTTTCGGCTATCCTCAGCTTTGCGCTTGCCGATCTTTTGTTTTC
>CALWKO010000007.1 GCA_944381275.1 uncultured Clostridia bacterium
TTTGTTTTCTTCCAGCTCCTCGGCGCTTGCCGTGATGGGCTTTCTTGTGATTATCTCAACTTCTCTTTTTTTGCCGCATGTGCAAACGGGTTGGCGCGGAGGACAGATACAGTCGGAATACAAGTAGGCAAACGCCCTTTTAACTATCCTGTCTTCCAGCGAGTGGAAGGTTATCACGCATATCCTTCCCCTCTTTTTCAGCCTGCGCGCCGCGGCGATGACCGTTTCGTACAAGCCGTCAAGTTCCCCGTTGACTTCTATCCTAATCGCTTGAAAGGTGCGCTTGCACAGGCTGCGGCCCTTGTATCTCTCCTTGGGCGGATAGCAGGCTATCACCGTTTCAGCCAAATCGGAAGTGGTCTTGTATGGGTTTTGCACCCTGCGCTTTACGATTGCGGCGGCTATCTTCCTTGAAAGCCTTTCTTCGCCGTATTCGTAAATAACGTCCGCAAGCTGCTTTTCGCCGTAACCGTTGACCACATCCGCAGCGGTGAAGGACTGCTCCTTATCCATGCGCATGTCCAGCGGACCTTCCGCGTTGTAGGACATTCCCCTCTCCGCATTGTCGAGCTGGTAGGAAGAAACGCCCAAGTCGAGCAGTACCCCGTCCACCTCGCCCACGCCCAACTCATCGAGCGTTGCGGTTAAGGTTTTGAAGTCTTTGTGAATGTACGTCACCTTGCCTTCGTACTTGGCAAGTTTTTCTTTTGCCGCCGCCAGAGCTTCTTCGTCTTTGTCGAATCCGATCAGCCTGCCGCAGGTCAATCTTTGCAATATCAAGGAGCTGTGCCCCGCTCCGCCCAGGGTGCCGTCCACGTATATGCCGTTCGGCTTTATGTTCAGCCCTTCGATAGTTTCACGCGCAAGTACGGGTTTATGGACGAATTGCATCAGAAGATTATCTCCCCGTTGATCGCAGCGAACTTATCCTTGTAGTAGTAGTCGTACTCTACGCCGGAGATGTTGTCTTCAAAACGCTGAGGGTCCCATAGCTCTATCTTGTTGCCCATGCCCACAAAGACGACGTCTTTGCCCAAGCCAGCCTTATCCTTTAAATCGGAGCTGAGGGTGAACCTGCCCTGGCTGTCCTCGCTGATGGGAGAGGTGTGACTCATGATGGCGCGGGCGGCGCTCAATGCGGGAGTGGAGGCGACGGTTATCATGGATTTGAAGTTGCTCATCAGCTCGTTGTATTCTTCTTCCGTGATAAAGGAGATGCAGCCGCCGGCGGAATACATTGCATAAATCTGCGATGTGACCATTGCGTCGCGGAAGCGCTGGGGTATTCTCATTCTGCCCTTGTCGTCAACGTGCAGCGAATACTTACCGGTGAACCACATAACCTTACCCTCCTTTCGTTTGTACTTCAATTATAAGACGGGCAAAAGAGTTTGTCAATAGAAATTTCCAATTTTTTCCACTAAAAATGAATATTTTTTCATCGAAAAATTTTCGAATCCCACATTTTGTGTAACACATATGTTCGTACACAATTTTTTCAAAAAATTTTGCGAAAAATCCGCAAAAATGCCGCGAGAAATGCCGGGGAAATTAATCCCTAAATTTTTGTTACTTTTCCACTTTTTCGCCCAAAACTCGTGAAAATTTTGGGGAAAAGTCGGGTTTTTAGAATGTTATTTTCTGAAATCCCCTTCCCGCGTCTTCACCCCGTTCAGGGAGGAAAAACCACCCCGCTCCACCCCGCCGAGGCGGTACGCGAGAGGAGAAAAACTCTATTCAAACATACGTTCAAAAACATATTTTACCATATGTTCGCATTTTTAAAGTTGAATATTTATGCATAATATTTTGCATTTTATGCCATAAAGCAAAAGCGCCCTGAAGGGCAGATTTACCGCGCATATATTTATAATATAATAAGCTGGCGTCCCATACCTGCAATGCGCATAAATGCATTTCCCACGCGCCATGCCCGCACACGAACTTTATCATTGCCGCGCATACACGGGCGCACGCAAGGCGCAACGCGATCAGCAAAAAAATATGCTCCCTTTGTCCCCCGACATGAGGCATGCTCGCTCGGGCGGCGATGTCGAACCGAAACCGACAAATGCAGGAAGGATTGGCAGCCGAACGCCTCCGGGAACTTTTGCCGCCCTGCTCCGCCAAAGAAAGCCCTTGCCTTTACGCGTGCGCGCATTATAAAATATATGGACAAAACGGAGATACCTCATCGATTGCGGCGCTACAATCGCGCGCGATATGTACTATATAATAAGTAATGTAGATAAGAATACGAGCGGGCGCGAATTGTGTACGCGCGCAAGGCGGGCGCGGAGTTATATTGTAATGGGCGCGCACGGGCGAATATTGAAATTATAATACACGCGCGCGCGGATATTGATATTTTATTACGCGCGCATGCGCTTATGATAAAATATTGCACGTTTACGCGATATGATATATATTACCCGCACATACGCAATGATATTATCTTACACGTGTGTGTATGTGATATTTGATTATTGCGTGTGCGGAGAGACATTATAATGCGCGCTTGCGTAGATGAAATTTTCTTGATGCACGCGCGTTGAGTAAATAATTTTACTGCGTATGCGTAATGGTATTATAATGCGCTCCCCCGCTCTATATAATTTTCTTGGTGCACGCGCGCAACGGAATACTTATTTTTGTGCGCGCGGATACAGTATTAATTCGCCCGCCCCTGCATGGTAGATATTATTTTTGCTCGTGCGCGTTGGAGATCAAGTTTTAAGCGTGCGCGCTTGTGATATTTGATCGCCCGCCCCTGCGTGGAATGTATTATCTTTATGTGTGTGCAAACAAATATTATCTTATCCGCGTGTGCGAATCGATATTATCTTCTTGCGTGCGCATGCTTTGCGGATATTAATTTTTCGTATGCGTATTTGTCTTTTATTGCGCGTGCGCCCTGCTCCGTTTATAATAACGGCGCGTGCGTAGCTGTCATTTTATTGCATGCGTGCGAATAAGTTTTTTGATGCGTATGCGCGGAAAGATATTAAAATACACGCCCGCGGCGATGATAAATAAGCGCGGACATGCGAAGATGGTATTAAATTTCAGCTATTTGAATTAAAGTGTTGTCGATAAGGTCGCATGACGTGAGGTAATAAGGGATCCCGTCCTTGCGCACTACCCTTTCCGCCCGCACGTTTTTGCCGTGAAGATGCCCGTAGACCACGGCGTCTGCTTTGGCGGCGGCGATGAGGCGGGTAAAGTCGCTGTCCTCATAGCGCACGTTGAAGGGGGGATAATGGCACATAACCACTACAAAATCGCCCTCGCGCCGCATTTTTTGCATGCAGTCCAAGGAGAGGCGCAGACGAATGAGCTCGCGCGCGATCAATTTTTCGTCCTCTTCGTTTTGGGAGAACTGCCAAAGCCTGCTGCCGCACACCAGGAGATTGCCCAATCGGATGCAGTCGTTCTGCACGGCAAAGGCGGTGGGCGCCAGCGCCTGCCTGACTTTGGAAAGCGCGCTCCACCAATAATCATGGTTGCCGCGAATAAACACCTTTCGCCCGGGGAGCGCGCACACGCGCGCAATATCGGGGGCGGCTTCTTCCAGGTTTATGCCCCATGAGAGATCCCCGGCGAGCAGGACGACGTCGCCTTCCGAAACCTTGCCCTTCCAATCGGCTTCGATGGCTTCCATATACCCCTGCCAGCTTTCGCCGAAGATGTCCATGGGTTTGTCCTTAACTCCGCCCGAGAGATGAAGATCGCTTATTGCAAAGACTTTCATAATTTTATTATACAAGATACGGCGGATAAGCGCAAGTAAAAAGGAGAATAAAATGGGCAAAGAATAATGAGTGAGATTTAATCGACAGCCGCCCTAATAATGCATATTTTTATTGCTTATTCTATTTGCAGACATTAATTTTAAACGGAGTGCAAGTGAATCAAGCACATTTTTTACCCTGTTTTCAATAAATGATATGGTTGAAAAACCGCTGCAAAAAATTAAAAAATATTTTGCACGGCATTACTGCCGTGCAAAACGATAGCCGCCCTAGTAATACGCAATTTATATTATTGCGGATATAAAGGCAGCTCGAATACCCCTGCGCACTCCTGGGTGTTGTACTCCTGGCAAGGGGGTATGTAGCAATATCCGTAAGAAGGCACGAGCAGCTGCACGGGCATAACCACCTTTAATATGACCGTTATGCACGCGGTTACCGTAAAGGTATCGGTAACGTCGTCGTATGTGCCCACGGTGGAAACCACGTTCCCCACCGCCTGTACGCTGTAAGGTATCAAGGAAGGCTGCGGGGTGCACATGACCACGTCCTTGGTGACGACGACCGAGGAAGTGCCCACGCCCTGCCTTCCTGCGGCGTCTGTAAACGTTACTTGGACGGGTATTACTATATTGCACTGCACGCGCGAACGCCCGGGCAGATCGGGGAGATCGGTTATCACAAGATCCGTTACGGAAGCCCCCGCCCCTTGCGAGCGCGCGGATACAAAGGTATAAGGTTCGGTAAGCCCCGAAGGCGTAACGCCGGTAAGGGTGAGCTCCACGCTCTCCGTCTGCTGACGGCTCATGCACGCGTCAAGGACTTTATCGACCTGTATGCAAGCTTTTTCACACAAGCCGCTCAGCCCGTTGCCTCGTATAACGCCGGGGATTTTATCCGATTTGCAGTTATTACAGAATGACATTTCTTTTCCTCCTATTTCAGCCGACGCATAAAGCAAAGCGGCTCTTTTCATTCACATATTTATGTTATGGGAGAAAATTTTGTGATAACCGCGAAGCGGCATATTGCTTAACCTCATTGATATGATAAATCCGATGATATAATCCTCGCTTCATTATTAAGAAAAATATTGCAAATTATTAGAAAAATATCACTTTTGGGAATATTTAATGCGGATAATGTAATAAATTGCAAAGATACAGGATTTGTGCAAAAAATATCAGCTTATGATTTTAATAGATAACCGACCGCGGGGAAAATTATTCCGCCAAATATTTTTCGATAACGGCGCAGACGTCCTCTTTGCCCTGCTTATTCAACGAGGAAGTGATTATTATGTTGTCTACGCCCAATTTAAGCACGCTTGCGATCGCGCTCTTCTGCCTGCCCGCCGCCGCGCGGGAGAGCTTATCCGCCTTGGTGAGCACCACCGCAAAGGGTACGATGTGCGCGGCGAGGAAGCTCACCATCTGCTTGTCCAGCTCGGAAGGTTCGCGCCTTATGTCCATGAGTACGAGCACGAGTTTAAGGCGGGGCGACGAGGTGAGATAAGTACCCATGAGCGCGTCCCATCTGCGCCGCTCGTCGTCGGAAAGTTTTACGGCAAAGCCGTATCCGGGCAAGTCCACAAGCATGAACTGCCCGTCGTTTACGGCAAAATAGTTGAGCAGGCGGGTTTTTCCGGGCGTGGAAGAAGTTTTGGCGAGCCCTTTCCTGCCCGTCAAATAGTTTATGAACGAGGATTTACCCACATTCGATCTTCCCGCCACGGCTATCTCGCCCGCTCCGAAGTCCTTGATGTTGTCCGGAGTTGCAACGGAAGTGATAAACTTTGCCGTTTTAATCTCCATTATGCGCTCTTATACTCCACTTTGGGCGGTTCACTGCCCTCTATGCACGCCTTGGTTATGGTCACGCGCGAGATCTTGTGGTCGGGAGCTTCGTACATGAGGTCGGTCATGACGGTTTCCACTATGGATTTAAGCCCTCTCGCACCCGTATGCAGCTTGATCGCCTTGTCCGCCACTGCGTAAAGCGCGTCACGCTCGAATTCCAGATCCACGCCGTCGTAACCGAGCAATTTGCGGTACTGCTTGACGAGCGCGTTTTTGGGTTCCGTCATGATGCGCACGAGCGCGTCCTCGTCCAGCGCGTTCAAGCCGACGATGATGGGCACACGTCCCACAAATTCAGGAATAAGTCCGTATTTGATGAGGTCGTCCGGCTGAATATCCTTGATTATGTCGCCGAAGTTGTGCTCATACGGGCGATGCACGTTCGCGCCGAAGCCCAGCCCGGAGCTGTCCTTACGCTTGTCCACTATCTTGTCGAGTCCCACAAATGCTCCGCCGCAGATGAACAGGATGTTGGTGGTATCGATATTGATGCACTCCTGCTGAGGATGCTTTCTGCCGCCCTGAGGGGGTACGCTCGCCACGGTGCTCTCGATTATCTTCAAGAGCGCCTGCTGCACGCCTTCACCGGATACGTCGCGAGTGATAGACATATTCTCGCTTTTTCTTGCGATTTTGTCTATCTCGTCGATATAGACGATGCCGAGCTGAGCCTTTTCCACGTCATAATCCGCCGCTTGGATCAGTTTGAGCAAGATGTTCTCCACGTCGTCGCCCACATAGCCCGCTTCGGTAAGCGTGGTGGCGTCCGCCACGGCAAAGGGCACATTGAGAATTTTTGCGAGCGTTTTGGCAAGCAGCGTCTTACCGCTGCCGGTGGGGCCCATCATGAGCACGTTGGATTTTTCCAGTTCCACATCGTCGTCGCCGATGGAGTTGATGCGCTTATAATGGTTATAAACCGCCACGGAGAGCATCTTTTTCGCGCTCTCCTGCCCTACGATATACTCGTCTAATTTGGCTTTGATCTCCTGCGGAGTGAGCAATTTGAACTTGGGGGAGGCATTTTGCGCCTGCTCACGCTCCTTTATCAGCGCGTTGCATACATCTATGCAAGATTTGCAGATGTATGTGCCGTTGCCGCCGAAAAGCGTGCCCGCTTCACTCTCTTTACGTCCGCAGAAAGAACATCTTATTTCCTTCTTTTCGTCCACTATTAACCTCTGTTGTAGTAAATTTTGTCTATCAAGCCGTACTGCAGCGCCTCTTCCGCGGTCATGAAGTTATCCCTGTCCGTGTCCTGATAGACTTTGTCGTAATCCTGACCGGTGTTGCTTGCCAGGATCTTGGTGAGGCGCTCCTTGGTGTCCTGCAGCAGCTTTGCCCTGATCATGACGTCGGTAGCCTGACCGCTTGCGCCGCCCAGGGGCTGATGGATCATTATCTCGCTGTTGGGCAGAGAGAAACGCTTGCCCTTGGTGCCGCTGGAGAGCAGGAATGCGCCCATGGAAGCCGCCATGCCTATGCAGATGGTGCACACGTCGCACTTGATGTAATTCATGGTATCGTAGATCGCCATGCCTGCCGTCACACTGCCGCCGGGGCTGTTGATATAAAGACTTATGTCCTTGGTGGCGTCCTTAGCTTCCAAGTAGATGAGCTGCGCCACGATGCTGTTTGCCAGATCGTCGGTTACTTCGCCGGAGAGGAAGATGATCCTGTCTTCCAGCAGACGGGAGTAGATGTCGTAGGCACGTTCGCCGCGATCGGATTTATCGATAACCGTAGGAATTAAAAAATTCTTGCTGTTCATAGTTTCCTCCTTATAATTGTATCTTATCCCGCCCCGCGATATACGCACAGGCGGGATATTACAATTTTCGTATGTTTATTTGGGTTTTTACTTAATGGTGTTGTTCGCCTTTAAGTATGCCATCAGCTTCTTGTTGAGGGCTTCATTCTTTACATAGGAAGCGTAATGCTCGTTGAAGTCCTTTTTGATCTCTTCCACGCTCTTGTTCTGCTTTTCCGCAAGGTCGGCATATACGGCGTCTTCGTCCTCTTGGGTGACTTCGATGCCTGCCGCCTTGATTACTTGCTCGAGTACGAGCCTAGTCTTGACCGTCCTTTCGGCGGGCTCATGATAGGTCTGCTTGAGCTGCTCTGCGGTTTGACCGGTGTACTTGAAGTAATCTTCTATGTTCAAGCCCTGATACATGAGCCTGTATGCGAACTCGTTCACCATCTCCTCCGCTTCGTCGTCTATCATGCACTGAGGCACGGTCACTTTGGCATTTTCCACGACGGTGTCGATTATCTTGCGCTCGAGAGCTGCTTCCGCCGCGTCGTCCTTGCGGGCGGTGATCTTCTTCTTCACGTCCGCCTGATATTCCTTGAATGTGTCGAAGTCGGAGACGTCCTTGGCAAATTCGTCGTCCAGCTCGGGCAGCTTTTTAACGGTGATGTCCTTTACGGTAACGACAAAAACTGCGTCCTTGCCGGCGAGGTTTTCCGCATGATACTGTTCGGGGAACTTGACGTTCACGCTCTTGCTCTCGCCCACGTTCATGCCCACAACGCCCTCTTCAAAGCCGGGGATAAAGGTGCCCGAGCCGAGCTCGAGATCGTAATCGGCAGCCGTGCCGCCTTCGAATGCAACGCCGTCAACGCTGCCGGCATAGTCTATCTTCACCTTGTCGCCCATTTGAGCGGGACGGTCGGTGACTTGCTCCCACCAACCGGCGTTTTCACGCGCCTTGTTTATCTCCTCGGAAACCTCTTCCTTGGTGACCTTAACTTTTTCCTTTTGGAACTCGATGCCCGTGTATGCGCCGAGCGTTACCGTGGGCTTGAGCTGCACTTCGGCGGTGTATTGCAAAGTGCTGTCCGTTATGGCGGTTATGCTAACCTCAGGTCTGTCAACGGGGAAAAGATCGGTCTCTTTGTCCAAAATCTCGTCGTAGGTCTTGGGCAGGATTATGTCGAGCGCTTCGTCGAAGAAAACCTGGGGACCGTAAAGCCTTTCGATAAAGGCGCGGGGAGCGTGACCCTTGCGGAAGCCGTCCACCTGATACTTACCCCTCTCCTTGACGTAGGCTTCTTGCAAAGCCGCCTTCCACTGCTCACTGTCCACATCCACGGTGAACTTGACGCGATCGTTTTCCAACATTTCCTTGGTATAACTCATAAATGTGTTCTCCTTGCTACTTTTTTACAGTAGGATAATTCTACCATACAAAGCAAAATATTGCAATTATTTTTATTGCAAAAAATACATCTTTATTTTATAATAGACGTATGCCAAACGATTTTGTAACCATAAAAGCCCTGGCAGGAGAACTTTCTTCCTTGCTTGCGGGCGGTAAGATAAATAAAATTTATATGCCGGAGAAGGACGAGGTCACCTTTGCCGTGCGCGCTCACGGGGAAAACAGATTGCTTGCCATCTCGACAAATCCGCAAAACCCGCGCATGCACCTCACCTCCGTGAGGAAGGAAAATCCGCCCGTCGCGCCCGGCTTTTGCATGTACTTGCGCAAATATTTCACGGGCGGCACCATCACGAATATAGGCATTTTGGGCGAGGACAGGATTATTGCGATAGACGTAAGCTCCCGCAACGAAATGCACGACGAGATAAACATCCGCCTTATTGCGGAGATGATGGGCAGATACAGCAATCTCATCGCCTTAGACAGCCGAGGAAATATAGGCGCGGCGATAAAACAGGTGCCCTTCGACACCGCCACAAAGCGCTGCATACTGCCGGGAATAGCTTACTCCGCCCCGCCGCAGAACAAGATTCTTCCTTCGGATAAAACCGCATTGACAGCCGCCCTAGAAAGCTATAACGGCGAAAAAGTGTCCGCCTTTATAGCGGAAAAGTTTGCGGGATATTCCAAGCTCACCGCCGCCTTTGCGGTGAAACTTGCGGGAGTGGACGATGCGGCTCCTTCTTTAAGCACGAGCGATATTTCCGCCCTCTTGAAGGCGCTGGACAGGCTGGATAACATATACTCCGACCCGCTCTACTCCCCCTGCTGTTTGAAGAAGGGCGAGAGCTTTGTCGATTATTTCGTGTGCCCTTACGGGGATGGGGATTACGAGAGCTTCCCCACGCTGAGCGAATGCGTGGAACGCGCCACTTTTGCCAAGGAAAAGAGCGAGAGGCACCGCGAACACACGCGCGAGCTGAACAGATATTACAAGAACTTCATCGCCCGCGAGGAGAAAAAGCTGGCAAAAAGCCGCGCACGCTTGAAGGAGTGCGAGGACACGGAATATTACCGCAAGTGCGGAGATTTGATAACGATCAACCTATATGCCATAAAACGCGGCGATAAGACGCTCTCCGCGGCGGACGTATACGACCCCGAGGGCAAAATCGTGGAAGTGGAGCTGGATCCTTCCCTCTCCCCGCAGCAGAACGCTCAGGCATATTATAAAAAATACGCCAAATTGAAGCGCACCCTTGTGGCCGTGAACGAGCAGATAGAGGAGACTTTGCAGACCCTGGACTACGCGCGGGACATAGGCAGAGCCATCGCCATGTGCTCCACGAGCGCGGAGTATGCCGAGATAGAGAGCGAACTTGCCGAGCTTGGCGCGATCCGCAAAAAACGCACGCACGACAAGCGCATGAAACCGGCAAAACCGCTGGAATATGAAGTGGGCGTATATAAGGTGCTTGTGGGTAAAAATAACCTGCAAAACGAACGTATAACCTTTAAAATTGCGCAAGGCGGAGATATTTGGATGCACGCCAAGGACGCGCACGGCAGTCATTTAATAATAATCTGCGCGGGCGGAGAAGTGCCCGAGAGCGTGCTCTGCACTTGCGCGGAGATAGCGGCATTTTATTCTCAATCCGCCCAAGCGGACAAGGTGACGGTGGACTACACCCGCCGCAAACGGGTAAAGCGCCATCCTTCCGGGAAACTCGCCCTGGTGACCTATACGGAATATAAGAGCATATCGGTAAAGCCGAACGCGCACGAAGAACTCTTGCTGAAATAACTTATAATTATCGATTTTTACATTCTCGGCAGTCGAACGCCGAGAATTTTTTTCTATTGAAGAGGCTTTAAGCTGTGCAAAACACGGTAGAAGTAATCGGGGAGCGGAGCGGAAAATTCCATCCTCTCCCCCGTAGTAGGATGGGTGAGGATGAGGCGGGATGCGTGCAGCAACTGCCCTTTCAAACCGAACTTTTTGTCCCCGTGACCATAGGTGAAATCGCCCACGACGGGGTGCCCCATGAACTTGGCGTGCACGCGGATTTGGTGCGTCCTGCCCGTTTCCAATTCAAACTGAACGAGCGTATAGCCGTGAAATCTTTCCACCACCTTGAAGTGGGTCACCGCCCTTCTGCCCGTGCGGGACACGGCGTATTTTTTCCTGTCGGAAGAAGAACGATCGAGGAAAGTATCCAGCGTGCCTTCGTCCTTTTCCACCCTTCCTTCAAGGAGCGCGAGGTATATCCTGCGCGCGGATTTTTCCGCAATCTGCTTTTGCAAATTCACATGGGCGGCGTCGTTTTTTGCGATCACGAGCAGTCCGGAAGTATCTTTATCCAGGCGGTGGACGATGCCGGGGCGAATTACGCCGTTAATTCCGCTCAAGCTGTCCAGCTTGCCGAGGAGCGCATTCACCAAGGTGTCGTCATACGCGCCCGGCGCGGGGTGCACCACCATGCCCTGCGGCTTATTCACCACGGCGATGTCGGCGTCTTGATAGATTATGTCTATCGGGGTATCGGACGGGGCGAGGGAGAGTTCCTTGGCGGGCGGGATATCCACAATTATCACGCTGCCCGCCTTCACCTTTTCTCCCGCTTTTTTACACACTTTGCCGCACAAGGAAACGTTGCCATCCTCGATAACCTTTTTTACGGCGGAGCGGGTCATATCGGGAAAATGAGTGTGGATACACACATCCAGGCGGGAAAAATCCTGCTCTGCGGTGAAAGTTTCAGTCTGCATTCACGCCCCCGCGCAAAAGCGTGCCCTTGCTTTTTGAAAAGTCGCCCTCTTTATAACCAAAGAAAATATACATGATGAGCACGAATACGCCCAAGACGAGATAGATGTCCGCCACGTTGCCTATGGCAAAATCTATTTTGAAGATGGTGTAAAGAAAATCGTAGCAGATAAAATCGCGCACATAGCCGAAAACAAGCCTGTCGAACAAATTCCCTATCGCACCGCCCAAGATGAGCAGCATGGAGAAGCGGAACATATGGGGAGTGTTCGGGCGGAACAGCAGCACAAACACGAAGACGGCGCACTCAACGAACGTGAGCACGATCAAAAGCGTTTTACTGCCGCTGAATATGCCGAAGGACGCACCGAAGTTACGCGCGCATTCTATGGAAAATACCCCCTCGATGACGGTTACTCCCCCGTCCTCGAACAGATAAAACACCAAATATTTGCTGGCGATGTCGGTTATGAACACGGCAAGAAGTACGGCGATTTCGATAAGTATCTTTTTTACGGTTTTAGTCATATTTCTTCTTAATATCCATGGGGACCTGTATCGACATGCCGCCCGGCGTGAGCAAAAACATGTTGGGGCCTATCCTCTGCTGCGAGCCGCACAGCGCGTAGATCGCTCCGCTGAGGAAGTCGAGAATGCGCTGGGCGTGCCTGTCCGGCATGCGCGAGAGATCGACGATTATCGCCTGCCTGCGGCGCAGATTGTCGATTATAACGCGTATATCGTGGTGCGAACGGGGGTATGTAATGATGATATTCGACCCGTCGGAACCCGTGACCGATTCTTCTCTCCTCCTGAACATTCCCAAAAATCCGCGACGCTTTTTCTCCTCCTGCACCGAATCGTACTCCTCATCGCCGCCCAGCGGCATCACTCCTTCGCCGCGATAATACCCGTCCTGATAGGGCTGCCCTTGGGGCGGATAAGGGGGATAAGGCTGATTTTGCGGAGGATACTGCCCTTGCGGAGGGTATTGACCCTGCGCCGGGCGCGGCGGATATTGATCCGATTGCGGATATTGCGGCGCATTTTGCTGCGGATAAGGTCTGCCCTGCGGAGGGTACTGCTGCCTGTTGTAGTCCCCCTGCGGCGGATACTGACCCTGCGGACGGTCGCCGTAACGGCCCCCGCCCTCGTTGTAATTGTCGCTTCCGTAATCGTCGTAACGTCTGTTATCCATTGATTTGCTCCGTGTTATATACTCTGTCACCGAACAAAACCCTGCCCGGCCTTATCATATTCGATCCGCCGTATGTTATGGCGAGCTCATAATCGTTGGTCATGCCGCACGACAGCGTATCTATCCCCTCGAACTTGCCGCGCATGTTAAGATAAATTGCGTGCAAATCGCGATACATACCGATGAGCGCCTGCTCGTCCTGAGTGTTGGGGAGCACGCTCATCAGCCCCTTAACGCACACATTGGGGTATTTTTTCACGCTCTCCGCAAAAGCAAGCACCTCGTCGGGCTGCACTCCGCCCTTGCTTATTTCACTGCCCATGTTCACTTCGATAAGGCAGTTCATGACGAGGGAGTGTTTGCGCGCCTGCTTGTCTATCTCGTAAGCAAGATCGTCGCGGTCGAGCGAGTGGATGAGGCAGACCTTGTCGATTATGTACTTCACCTTGTTGGTTTGAAGCCTGCCGATAAAGTGGCGGTTCACCTTTAAGTCGGGGTCGTAGTTCGCCATGAACTCCTGCACGCGGTTATCGCCGATGTTGTCGATAAGCCCGGCGCGCACCACCTGCTCGATGAGCTCCTTGGGCTGAGTCTTCACCGCCGCCACAATGGTGACGCCGTCGCTCCTGCCCGCGGCTTTCAATGCACTTGCCACATTGCTGCGGCAAGTTTGCACATTCTTTGCTATTTCTTCCAACGATAGACTCATATAATATAATATAACACAAACTGCGCGCAAAGTAA
This sequence comes from uncultured Clostridia bacterium, assembly GCA_944381275.1. Taxonomy (GTDB): domain Bacteria; phylum Bacillota; class Clostridia; order Christensenellales; family UBA3700; genus Alloclostridium. Next base: position 13,491 of record CALWKO010000007.1, read on the forward strand.
ATAGTTATAAAAAATTTTGTTGCGAATAAATGTTTTAATTGTAACGCAGAGTAAAATTTTGCGCCAAAAATAATATCAAACTTAAAGTAATAGAGAAAATGCGCAAATTTGTAAGTTCGCGCATTTTTATTTTTTATTGTTATAATATGGTATTTAATCTTCTAAATTATTATGCTTTTGAAAATAATTAAGAATAATATTGCGTTCTTTTCTCCTCACCCATCTCTTCTTCTATCTTGCTGCCGACAAGGATTTTACTTACCGAAACTTCGTATGCCACCCTCTCTTCACTCACCTCTTCGCTCAGGCATTTGGTGTATATCCTGCTCTGGACCCTGCCCGTCACCCACAATCTTTCGCCTATCGGCATGTCCTTTATAAAGCGTGCGTTCCTGCCCCACATGATGCAGGGAATGTAATCGGATTTGTTGTATGCCCTGTTCACGGCGAGGAGCACGTCGCATATCTCCCTCTTAAAGGGTGTAGTCCTATAGACGGGCTGTTTGCAGATGTACCCCAAAATTTCTATCGTGTTTGGGTTCACCTCGTCGTCGGCGGGGAGAATTTCACGGGCGAAGGCGGTCAAAATCAGGCGCGAATGCTCTCCTTCCGGCTTATTATAGCTGCGAAATTGCCCGTATATGCTTATTCGCTCGCCAACTTTCAGTTCATTGCGCGTAAGCAGCCTGTCGGACACGGTCACGGGGATCACATCTTCTTGACCGGAAAGGCGCGGCACGCTGAGCTTTGTTTCGTAAAACTCTTCTCCGCACACTTCGTGCGAGTAGACGGGACTTTGCGTGACGGTGCCCGTCAAGTGTAGTTTGTTGTTACTCATCTGTTCGTAGTTCATATTACCTCCTCGGCATTTTTGTGCTGTATGCCGTTATTATCTATATAGTAATTATCCTTGTATATCAGCTCGCTCATGCCCACCGCGGTGTAACCTTCGCTCTGCAAGTAGGCGAGGACGAGCGGGAGAGCCTCCAAAATATGGTCGCTGTTGTTGTGGAAGAGGATTATACTGCCCGGCTTGACGTTTTTCGTCACGCGCGAGAGGATCTCCTGCGCATTCAACCCCTTCCAATCTAGGGAATCCACGCTCCATTGGATAGCCTGCATGCCGCTTGCTTCCACCTCTTCCACCAATTTTGTGTTGTAATCGCCGTAAGGCGGGCGGAAATATTCGGGGCGTTTGCCGGTAAGACTTTCCACCTTGTCACTCACGTAATCGAGCTCCGTCTTTATCTCCTCGGCGGAAAGTTTAGACATCTGTAAGTGATTTTTACTGTGATTGCCTATTTCACATCCGCTTTCGCTTATCTTTTTGACCATGTCGGGATAGTCGTCCACCCAAAAGCCGACGAGGAAGAACGTGCCCGATGCCCCGTACTCATTCAAGGTATCCAATATCCCCTGCGTCTTATCCGCGCCCCACGCCGCGTCGAAGGTGAGCGCCACCTTCTTTTCCTCTCCGCAGTCCACCCCGTACACGGGGAGCTTGCGTGTGGATTCGTTGTTGTAGACGTCCGCGACCGCCTCGAAGTTGAGCCCTATGCAGCATATCACCGCCAAGGCAAACACCAAAACCGCCGCGAGTATGCTTTTTGCCCTTACTGTTACAAACACTTTTTTCTCCTCCAATATATCATCGGCATATTGCCGCTTTTCGACATATATTCGCTATTTTACGCGAATATTGCGTTATTTTGGCGATTTTGTTTCTTCCGCCGCCGTATTTGCGTTTCCTTCATTAAAACCTTTATGCCGCGCAATCCTTAAATATTCATGTAATATTTTGTCGGGATATGAATTCGCCCTTGACTTTTTTCTGCATTCGGGCTATAATATCATTGCTGTGCTAGGTGGGGAGCTAGCGGTGCCCTGTACCTGCAATCCGCTATAGCAGGACTGAACGCTGTTCTAGGCTTTATTTATGGAAGGTCTGCCTTCGATAAGCGATGTTGATACCAAGGTCTTGTGCAATCGTGCACTGCGAACCATGTCAGAGCTTGACCGCAGCAGCATTAAACAGACCGCTCGGTGTGCCACGAGGTAGCTTTGGAGGAGTTGGCTGTTGTTGTTACGCTTCGGTAAATACTGTCGAAAACAGATGCACAGCATTTATTTTTTGCTTTATAGGTGCGTTAATGATTCAAGATAAAAAGATCGCCCTGCTCATCGACGCCGAAAACATCACCTCGAAATACGGATCCATCATCTTCCGCGAGGTGGCAAAGTACGGCACAGCCACTTACCGCAGGATATACGGCGATTTTGTAAATTCGAGAAATATCAATTGGACTCAGGCGGATTTTTCTAAATTTTCGCTCACTCCCGTTCAGCAATACAGCTATACCGTGGGCAAGAACAGTTCGGATATAACCATGGTGATCGACGCGATGGATATACTCTACTCCGGCAACGTGGATATGTTCTGCATAGTCACGTCGGACAGCGACTATACCAAGCTGGTCACCCGCCTGCGTGAAGCGGGCCTTTCGATAATCGGCATGGGCGAGACGAAAACGCCCCGCGCATTAAAGGCGGCTTGCGAAAAATTTATCCCGCTGGACAGCATTTACAAGACGGAAAACAGCGAGAAGAATAAGAACAGCAAGGCGGAAAAAACCGTTAAAACCACTGAAAAAGAGAGTGAAGTCCCCGCCGCAGAGAGCAAAAAGCGGGTGAAAAAGCAAAAAGACGAGGCAAAAGCGGCGGAAAGCGAACAGGTAAAAGAGGAAAAAACCGAACAGGAGAACGAAGCGGACGCCGCCACACCCATCGAGGACATAATCGCCACCATATGCAACACCATACTGCCCGACTTAGAGACGGACAGCGGTTGGGCGAACTTGGCGGACGTGGGCAATCGCCTTACCAAACTATACTCCGACTTCGACGCGCGCACTTACGGTTACGACAAGCTGAGCCGCCTGGTGAGGGACAGAAAGGAATTTGAAGTGGACAAAAAACCGGGCGAAAACCACACCAGTATATATTACATCAGGTTGCGTGAAAAGCCGAAAAAATAACCTGCGTTGATAATAACGACACAATCCGAGTGAAAAACTCGGATTTTTTTATTAGAATAACCATTAAGGCGATACGCTTAACGGAATTAAATGCGGAAAGATTGCCATTCCTCGGCGCCGCGTCTTTCAAGTTCGCCATTGCAACTTTATTATAAAGACGATTGACGTAATTTTATCGCAATGAATCGGCGCGTATAAAATTTATGGCATTGCACACGATGACCATATGAAAAAAGAAAATAAAAAACGCAGTTCATCCTATTCGCCTTTCGACCCTAGCGGCAGTTACACCGGGGCGGCGAAGGACGGGGAAAAGCCCGTGCAGGACAGCGACGATCTTTGATATCCCCTGCTCTGCCCTGTCGGTAAAAATATTGCATATAAGTCGATTATACTCAAATATTGCAATTGCGGTTGATGACGGCGAGCACACAATAGTAGCGAATATCGGCAAGAAATTCGGCTTGAGAAATGTATTCTCCGCTTGAAAGCGTGCGCAAAAATGCCGCCTCGGCACGCATATCGGCAACTATCTTTATCAATTCCTCGGAAGAATATTCGCTCGCGGGCGAGATAAAGCCGCCGATATATTCTTCAAAATCATCGGCATATCCCGCGCAAACTTTTTGAGCGGCGGCGAGTCCGCCTGTCTGTACTTTTTCCGCAAGTTCGAACATATACCCCATAAAAATATTGGTATAGTCGGCATATTGCCCAACCAAATCCCTCGATTGCTCAGGATAAGAAGTCAAAGAAAGCTCCGCTATCTCCAGCTCGGCGCTTAAAAGACTTGCTCCGTTGAAATCGAGAAGGAGCGCGCCCTCCTGCTCGGCGACGTCGGCATACACGACGTATTCCCCATCCCTCATGCCGATATAGCCGCCCAAGCCCTGCTTGCGCATCTCCTCGCTCTGCAATTTTGCGCTTTCATAATCCACGCATCCCGTAAGATAACTGACATATACGAACGATTTTTTATTTGTTGCGAGAGCTTTTATCGTTCCGATAACGGCGCCTTCCGTGATGATGTCTGCGGCGAGAAAGGTGGCGGCACAGCTGAGCGCGACGAGGCAGAGGCAGAGCGCGGTGAGCCATATGCGCCTCTTCGCCTTCCCCCTTTTGTTCTCTCCGCCGCGACAATATTCCTCCGCCGAAAATTTGGCGGGGTCGTACTCTATGTCCGCGCGTCTGTCTTCCTCTTCGCCCTTGGGTGCGGGCTGGGTGTAGATGACGGCAGGTTCGTTCCGCAGCTGCCGCTCGGCGTTATAGTAGCGATAGTAGACGTTATTGTAATTCATGCCCTCCACACTCTCGCTCAGCGCTTTATAATTCTTCAAATAATACTTGGAATAGTCCATACCGTAAAATATGACTGCTTGGCGGAAAATTTGCCATTTACCCTATTTTTGGCTATACTATTATGAAAAATAGGTTATTTTGTAATTATTTGGCATTTTTCTTTCTAGTCAAATAACTTATTGTTCTGCGCACTTTTCCCTCGTTCCTCAATATATTTTTTCGCAACAGGTATTTAATCTCTCATTCACCCCGCCCTGCATAAGCAAGAAAATATCCTGTATAATATGAAAAATGCCGCCCTATTGCGGCGGCACTCATATACTTATTCATTCAACGACATGCTTTTGGCGTTTGATTATGATTATGATTTTGATCGGGCGCTCGGTTATTGCAGATCGTCGTACTTTTCCACTTTTACGCCCGCTTCCTTGAAAAGTTCCAGGCTGAAGTCGTCCGGGTAGCCGTATTTGAATACTACCCTCTTTATTCCCGAGTTGATTATCATCTTGGCGCAGATGGTGCAAGGCTGATGGGTGCAATATAAGGTGGCGCCGTCCACGGATACCCCCAACTTTGCCGCTTGGATTATCGCATTCTGCTCTGCGTGCACGGCGTAACATATCTCGTGACGGGTACCCGAGGGAATCCCTAGCTTTACCCTGAGGCATTCGCCCTTTTCCACACAGCTCAAAATGCCGCTGCTTGCGCCGTTATAACCCGTGGTCAAAATCCTCTTATCCTTGGTGATGACCGCGCCCACGTGCCTGTCCGCCTTAAAACAGCTCGACCAGGTGGCGACTTCTTCCGCCATGCGCATAAATCTTTCGTCCCATTTATTCATTATCCACCTCTTACATGCGCGGAATACTCTCCGCATGCGCTTATTTTATATATTATACCATATTTTTGCACGGCGGACAATATTTTCCGCCCGCTTAAAAGGGATTGAGCACAAAAATTTGCATTTTCTTGCTTTTTTCTTACCTGCACAGCCCGTTTATTTTCTCCGTCTTGACTATACGCTCACGCGCGTATATAATATGATAGGAGGAAAAAATTATGACTCAATCGGGAATTATTGCCGTATCGGTCGTATGCGGCGCAATCCTTTTATTCTTGCTCGTGCTCATCGCGCGTGCGATCTTCTGCAAAAACAAGCGCGGCGACAAGCCTTTTGAAAAATCTATCGGCGATACGGCGGAGATTCAAGCGCATATATCCGCAGCTTTGACTATACCCACGGTGTCGCAGGTGAATGAAGAGGACGTGGATTGGGCGCAATTTGAAAAATTCGAGGAATTTTTGCGGCAGACCTACCCTTATATCCACGAGAAGATGCAAAAGAAAGTGATAAGCGGACATGCTCTCACCTTCTTTTTGCCGGGCAGCGATCCTTCTTTGAATCCGATAGCCATGCTCGCACATCAGGACGTGGTACCGATAACGCCGGGGACGGAGGGCGATTGGAAGTATCCGCCGTTTTCCGGGCACAATGACGGCGAGTTTATATGGGGGCGCGGCGCTCTGGACATGAAAAATCACCTCATTGCCGTGATGGAGGCGGCGGAAAGCCTGCTTAAAGAGGGTTTTGCGCCCAAGCGCGGACTTTATATTCTCCTGGGGTGCAACGAGGAGATCGTGGCGAGCGAGCACTCCTCCGCGGCGGCGATCGCGCGCTATTTGAAGGAGGCGGGCGTGAGTTTGCAATGTGTGGTGGACGAAGGCGGCGGCGTGATTCCGCTGAACGTCAAGGGCGTTATAGATAAGACGTTGGTGGGCATAGGCGTTGCCGAGAAGGGTTATTTAGACATTGAACTTTCCGTGCAAGCCAAGGGAGGACACTCCTCCGCACCGCCCGCGCACACCGCCTTGGGAATTTTGTCAAAGGCCATCTGCCGCATAGAAAAACACCCCTATAAGGCGAAAATGCCAACGTTTATATATGATATGCTGAACATCGTGGGCAAGGATGTGAAGAGCTTTCCCCTGCGCCTTGTCACCTGCAATCTATGGCTGTTCCGCCCCCTTATCACCTATATCATGGGCAAGATCCCGGCGGCGGCTTCGGTGGTGAGGACGTGCACGGCGGTGACGATGTGCTCCGCGTCCACGGCGCCCAACGTACTGCCGCAGCGCGCAACGGCGGTGCTGAATATGCGCCTCATGCCGGGCGTGAGCGTACAGAGCGCGGTGGATAGGCTTACGAAAATAATTAAGGATAAGCGCGTGAGCGTGCGCGTATTAAAGGCGAACGAAGCACCGCCCGTGTCTTCGACGCAAACGGACACCTATAAATTGGCGGCGAAACTTTTGGGGAGCAATGCGGCGGACAGGACGGTTGCGCCGTACATCGTGATGGGCGCGACGGATTCGAGATACTACCGCGAGATATGCGACGAGATATACCGCATTTCCCCCTTTGAAACAAAGGTGGAGCTGCTCTTGACCACGCACGGGACGAACGAGCGGCTGCCCGTGTCTTCCATCAAAACGGCGGTGGAGTTCTTCCGCAGCTTTATAAGTCAAAGGACGGCTTTTTAATTATTTTATCATAATAATATCGAATGACGCGCGCCGCAGGCGGGACTCTCCCCTGCGGCGCTTTGCATAAATTTGAGGGCGCTTAGCAAAAATTTCCTACTCGTTTGCAAAAATTCGACCGCCGCTAGCCAAAATTCGCCTCGCCTTAGCCTGTTTTTGACGGACGGTAAGATTTTTCGAGAAAAAATTATAAAATTTTTACATAAACCTGTTTACATTGGCAAATAGGCGTGCTATAATGAATTAGCAGTCAGGAAGGTTGACTGCTAATTTATGAGAAAATACTTATTTGGAGGCAGATAATATGACTATTAAACCCTTGTTTGACAAGATAGTTGTTGAGGCCGTTGAATCGGAAGAAAAAACGGCAGGCGGACTTTTCCTCCCCGATTCCGCGAAGGAAAAACCGCAGAGCGCCAAGGTCTTGGCGGTCGGCCCCGGAGGCACGGTGGACGGCAAAGAAGTCACCATGCAGGTTAAAGTGGGCGACGTGATTTTATATAATAAGTATGCAGGCAGCGATTTCAAGCTGGACGGTAAGGAAGTTACCATCTTGAAGCAGAGCGACGTGCTCGCCGTTATCGTTGACTAAGGAGGTTTTTTTATGGCTAAGAAATTTTTGTATGGTGAAGAAGCGCGCAAGAGCCTGAAAGCGGGCGTGGATTGCGTGGCGGACGCGGTTAAAATTACCCTTGGACCCAAGGGCAGAAATGTGGTGCTGGACAGGAAGTACGGCTCTCCCCTCGTGACCAACGACGGCGTTACCATTGCCAAGGAAGTGGAACCCGAGGATGGATTTGTGAATATGGGCGCACAGCTCATTAAGGAAGCTTCGGTAAAGACGAACGACGTGGCGGGCGACGGTACCACCACCGCTTGCGTGCTCGCTCAAGCCATTATAAGCGAAGGATTGAAGAACGTTGCTGCAGGCGCAAACCCCATGATCTTGAAAAAAGGTATTGCTAAGGCGGCTGACGTTGTGGTTGAAGAGCTGAAGAAGATGAGCAAGCCCGTCGATTCCAAGACGGCTATCAGCCAAGTTGCGAGCATCTCTGCGGGCGATGAAGAAGTGGGCACGCTCATTTCCGAAGCTATGGAGAAGGTGGGCAAGGACGGCGTTATCACCGTGGACGAATCCAAGTCCATGAAGACGGAGCTCTCCACCACCGAAGGCATGCAGTTCGACAGGGGCTATGTTTCCGCCTATATGGTCACCAACACCGATAAGATGGAGGCGGTTTACGACGACGCTTACGTGCTCATCACCGATAAGAAGATATCCACGAGCAAGGACATCCTTCCCCTGCTGGAAGCGGTGGTTCAGAACGGCTTGCGCCTGCTCATCATCGCCGAGGACATCGAGGGCGAAGCGCTTACCGCAATCGTGCTCAACAAGCTCAAGGGCATTTTGAACTGCGTTGCAGTCAAGGCTCCCGGCTTTGGCGACAGGAGAAAGGCTATGCTGGAAGATATAGCCATCCTCACCGGCGGCGAAGTCATCTCCAGCGAACTCGGCTACGAGCTCAAGGACGTCACCCTCGCCCAGCTCGGCAGAGCAAAGCAGATCAAAGTGGACAAGGATAACACCACCATCGTGGGCGGCGCGGGCGCACCCGAAGCCATTGCAAACCGCGTGTCCTCCATCAAGGCGCAGTTCGCCGAAACCACTTCCGATTACGACAGGGAGAAGCTGCAAGAGCGCCTCGCCAAGCTCGCCGGCGGCGTTGCCATCATCAACGTCGGCGCCGCTACGGAAGTTGAGATGAAGGAGAAGAAGCTGCGCATAGACGACGCCCTTGCCGCTACCCGTGCGGCTGTGGAAGAAGGCGTTATCCCCGGCGGCGGCGTTGCCCTGCTCGGCTGCATTCCCGAAGTGGATAAGCTGGTCAAATCGCTCAGCGGCGACGAAAAAACGGGCGCTATGTGCGTTTTGAAGGCACTCGATTCGCCCATTAAGCAGATCGCCGCAAATGCCGGTATCGACGGCGGCGTGATCGTGAGCAAGATAGTTTCTTCCCGCCGCGGATTCGGTTACGGCTTCAACGCCCTGACCAACGAGTACTGCGACATGATAGAGAGCGGCATCCTCGACCCTACCAAGGTCACCCGTTCGGCTTTGCAGAACGCTGCCAGCGTTGCGGCTACCCTGCTGACCACCGAAGTGCTCATCACCGACATCCCCGAACCTCAGCCTGCGGCACCTGCCGGCGGCGCGGGAATGAACGATATGTATTGAGATAGAAAATAATACAAAAAATTCGGAGGGTTCGCCCTCCGAATTTTTTATATCGAAAATCGCCTTTTGAATTAAACGGACTTTTTTATTGCGGCAAGTCTGCCCTTTTCCGATTCGTAGATTTCGGCGGCTTCGCCGAGGTATGCGCCTAAGTTGAGGTCGGCGGAGAGCCCCTCTTCCAACTGTTTTTTGGCGGATTCCACATAATTTTTTGCATTTTGAAGCAGATTTTTATCCACGGCGTTGGTCATGCTCTCGCAATAGCGCACCCATTTGGAGCTGAATATGGCAAGGCGCTCCCCTTCTAAGGCGTAGCGCACCTTGGCGGTATATTCTATCTGCTTCGCCTTTTCCACCGCCTGAGTTATGGATTTTGTGATGCTGTCCTTGCGCGAGATGTACTCTTGCAGCAGTTTTTCCTTGGCGGCGAGCTCCGCCTTCATGCTCTCTATTCTGTCGCGCTGGGCGGCGAGGGAACGCTCGTAATTTTTCGTGAGATTGAGTATGTATTTATCCACCTGATCGCGGTCGTAGCCTTTGCGCTTTATATCGAATTTTTCCTGCATACGCGCTCCTTGTTTTTTTATCATTATAATATATTGCATGGGGCGGAATGCGGAATATTTGCGGAAATTTTGCGGATATACGGCGAAAATTGCAAAAAAAAGAGCGCGCTCGCGGCGCGCCCGTTCTTTTTTTTCTTTCGCTCAGTTGTTGATGAGCTCCTGCTTTAAGTCGTAGAGCTTTTTGGAAAGGTCGACTTTGTAGATGTGCGGGTTGAGGATACGCTTGTAACTGTCGTTGAACGCCGCGAACGTTTGGGCGTGATATGCGGCGATCTCCTTGACCGTGGGAGAAGTGTACACTTGCTTGCCGTTTTCGAACACGGGGACCATGAGCTCCTTGGCGGTGAAGTCGGTGAGCGTCTTTTTCTTCCACGTGTAGATGGGGTGGAAGATCTCCACTTTATCCAGACCAATATAATTCTCCTCCTTCAAGGCGATGAGGTCGGCGATGGCTTCGCCCGTCTTGTTGTCGAAGAAGCGGACTATCTTCTTTTCCCCGGGGTTGGTTATCTTGCCGGGAGTATCGGATTTTTTCAGCTTGGGGACCATCTTTCCGTCCGCGCCCTCTATCGCCGCGAGCTTGTAAACTCCGCCCAAGCTGGGGCAATCTTCACTCGTGATCAGCTTGGTGCCTATGCCCCAAGTATCTATGCACGCGCCCTGCGCGGCGAGCGATTGCACGACTTTTTCGTCGAGGTCGCCGCTGGCGCATATCTTCACGTCCTTCAAACCGGCGTCGTCAAGCATACGGCGCGCTTCACGGCTGAGGTAGGCAAGGTCGCCCGAGTCGAGGCGGATGCCGATGGGCTTGTGCCCTTCCGCGATGAGCTCCTTGAACACCCTTATTGCGTTGGGAACGCCGCTGTGGAGAGTATCGTATGTATCCACAAGCAGCATGCATGCGTCCGGATAGATGTGCGCATACGCCTTGAAAGCTTCGTACTCGCTCGGGAAGCTCATCACCCAGCTGTGGGAGTGCGTGCCGGAGATGGGCACATCGAACATCTTGCCCGCGAGCACGTTGGACGTGGAGGCACATCCCGCAACGATAGCCGCCCTAGCTCCGTAAATTGCCGCGTCGGGACCTTGTGCACGGCGCAGACCGAACTCCGCCACGCTGCCCTTCTTGGTTTCGTGAACGATCTTGCTCGCCTTGGTGGCGATGAGCGTTTGATGGTTGAGGATGCACAGGATAGCAGTTTCGATGAGCTGCGCTTCGAACAATCTCGCCTTTACGGTGAGGATGGGCTCCTGAGGGAAGATGACGTCGCCTTCACGCACGGCATAGATGCTGCCGGTGAACTTGAAGTCTTTAAGCAAGGACAAGAATTGCTCGTCGAAGATGCCCAAAGAACGCAGGTAGGCGATGTCTTCATCGGTGAATTTAAGGTTGTTGATGTAGTCGATGACCTGTTCCAAGCCGCAGGCGATGGCATAGTTGTTGTTCACGCCGCGGTAGAACACGTCGAATACCGACATCTTATCCTTCTGCCCCGTCTTGCTGTAACCGTTGAGCATGGTCAGCTGATAGAGGTCGGTCAATAATGTTAAGTTTCTCACTCTTTCTCCTCCGCCTCGATTACTTCACAATTGCCGTCTACGTTGTAAAAGGCGGTGCAATCGGGATTCGGGGCCTTGTTATATTTATCCAAAAATTTGAAGTTTATTATCCCCTTGGCATATAGAGCGATGATTATCGCGCATATCGCAGCCATGCAATAGCAGATGACTTGCACTATTCCCACGTCCGTGCCGGGGAAGGTGGCGTGCTCCATCTTTAAAAATTCGAGCGAACCGCGCACCACTCCGTACCAGAGCAGGTAGAAGATGCCTATCATGAGCGGTTTGCGCTTGTCTATCTTATAGCGGAACATGGTGAGCCCTATGCACAGACCGATAAAGTTGAGCACCCCTTCGTAGAAGAAGAGCGCGCAATGCCAGCCCAAGTCGGCTCCCTTTACCACATGCACGGCAAAGGGGAACCACTGCCAGGCGGGGTCGGTTATCTCCAAACCGTATAACTCCTGGTTGAAGTAATTGCCCCATCTGCCCACGATTTGACCGACGAAAAGCGCGAGCACGACCAAGTCCGCCGTGCGCGCGAAGCTGTACATCTTGTTCCTAAGGCAGCAGCAGATTATGCCGAGCACGCCGCCGAAGATGCCGCCGATTATCGTAAGTCCGCCCTCGCGCAGATTGAAGATCTCCGCCCAGCCTTCCGCAGTGGTGAGGTCGTAGGTAGTTCCTATCCTGGGCACTACATAGAACAGGCGGCAGCATATGACCGCCAATATCACCACCCACAAGAAGAGCTCAAGGGCAAATTCCACACCTATACCGCGCTTTTTCAGCAAAAATGTGACGAGCGCGAAGGCGAGCAGCAGCCCGAGCGTTATCATTATGGCATAGGAATATATATCCAATCCGCCTATGGTGAACGCGACGTTGCTTGAAGGTGTTTCCATCAGATATTTACCTTGCAGGCGCCGTCGTTGCGCACGCCCACTTCAAAGACGTTCTCCTTGCCGAACACGCTTGCCATGTAGTCGATATACTTTTCCGTCCTCTTCTTGTCCACAAAGGCGAGGATGGTCCCGGCAAAGCCGCCGCCGTGCACCCTGACCGCCTTTACGCCCTTAAAGCGCTTGCTGAGGTTGATGCCGAGCGGTACGCGCTGAGCCACGTCCCCCTCCGGATAGCAATTTTGCAGGAGCATATAAGAGGAAAGTCCGCTCGCGTTGATCACGTCCGCAAAGGCTTCTTCGTCATTCTCCTTAACCGCTTCCGCGCCCGCGACTACGCGCTTGTTTTCGTCGTAGAAGTGCATTGCGCGCAAGATAGCCCTGCCGCTGACTTCTTCTTGCAAAGCGGGAATTTGTTCATAGAAGTGCTCTTCGTCCACTTCGCGCAGCGTTTTGCCGCCCAATTTGCCCGCCACAAGCTCCATTTCGCGGCGGATGGCGGAATAATTTTCCGTGAGGTTGCAGTGGTCGCCGCCCGTGTTGGTGATGACGATATCCATATCGTCGAAGTCCCAATGGATGCTCTCCACTTCCGGGTCGACGGTGGATTTAAAGTCTATGTAGCTCACGCCGCCCAGGGCGATTGCGCTCTGGTCGAGCAGTCCGCTGGGCTTGCCGAAGTAGACGTTCTCCGCATAGTAGGAAGCTTTTGCCTTGTCCATTGCGCCCAGCTTGCCGCCGTTGTAGAGGCAGTTGAGGATCTCGCAGATGAGCAGCTCGAAACTTGCTGACGAGGAAACGCCCGCACCCTTGAACACGTTGCTCTGAGTGGTAGCTTTAAAGCCGCCCACGCTCCAGCCGTGGTCGAGATAGTAGCGGCAGATGCCCTTGATTATGGCGGTGGAGTCGCCCTCTTCTTCCTTTATCTTGGTGAGGTCGGCGACGTTGACGTAGACGGGAGGATAACCAACCGAATCCACGACGATGACGCCGTCGTCCGTCTTGGTGACGCAAGCGAGCGTGTCCACGCTGATGGAAGCGCAAAGCACCTTGCCGTTATTGTGGTCGGTGTGGTTGCCGCACACTTCTATTCTGCCCGGGGAGGAGAAGAACTCGCCCTCGCCGTACTTGGGGGCGTGCAAGTTTGCCAAAGCGGCATAGCGTTCCGCCGCCTGAGTTGCGTCCGCACCGGGATTAAGACGGGCAATTTCGCCCTTGAAGGAAGGATTTGCCAAAAAGGTTTTTGCACTTTTTTCGCTCATAATGTCACCTCTTATTGTCGTTAGTAAGATTATAACACATAATTTGCAAATTTGTAAATATATAAACGGCATAAATAATATTTGCGCGCGCATTTAAGTAAAACTCTTGCAAAATGGGCAAATAAGCCTTATAATATAAGTGTCGCAAAGCGGCAGTGAATATTTTAAAGAGGATTATTTTATGTTGACAGATGACGAACTCAGAGTTAAAGTGAGCGAACTGGTCGCATACGCTCGCGATCACATCTCCATGAATGCGGAAAACAGAATTTATATCACCAATATTCTGCTTGACTTCTTCCGCCTGACCCATCCCGCACCCATATCAGAAACGTACGGCGATTTTCAGACGGAGATAATAGACCCCATCGTGCAGCACGCCGTGGATACGGGCAGGATCAAGCCGGAAGAAGCGCTGCTCTTTGAAACGAAAGTGCTGGGTATCGTCACCCCCACCCCCGCGGAGACGATAGCGAAGTTCGACGCCATAGCGGGAAACAGCGGTGTGCAAGCCGCCACCACCTGGCTTTACGAGATGAGCAAGGCGAACAACTACATTCGCATGCCCGACATTCGCAAGAACATCAAGTGGTCGCACGAGGGGAGCATAGGCAACATAGACATTACGATAAACCTTTCTAAACCGGAGAAAGACCCCAAGGCGATTGCGGCGGCAAAACTGCTGCCCAAGACGGGTTACCCCGCCTGCATGCTCTGCCCCGAAAACGTGGGCTTTGCGGGTAACTTGAATCATCCCGCGCGCCAAACGCTGCGCACTATACCCATCGAGCTGGACGGCGAGCCTTGGGAGCTGCAATATTCCCCCTATCAATATTATACGGAACACGTGATAGCCTTCTCCTGCGAACATCGCCCCATGGCGGTGACGGACGCGGCATTCAGAAGATTGCTCGATTTTGTCGACCTCTTCCCCCACTACTTTATAGGTTCCAACGCCGCGCTCCCCATTGTGGGCGGGTCCATCCTCACTCACGACCACTACCAGGGCGGCGCAAAGGTGCTGCCTATGATGACGAGGGATTATCGCAAGAAGTATAAGTGCGTGCAATATCCCGACGTGGAGATAGGCATACTCGATTGGTACAACTCCGTGGTGCGCGTGAAGGGACGCGACCGCGAAGGCGTTTACAACATGGCAAAGCGCGTGCTGGACACCTGGTTTAATTGGACGGACGAAGATTCCAACGTCATCTGCCGCACGGGCGAACAGCACAACGCGATCACCCCTATCTGCCGCAACAACGACGGCGAGTATGTGTTCGACTTGATCTTGCGCAATAACCGCACGGACGAAGCTCATCCTTACGGCATCTTCCACCCCGAAGAGAGCATGCACAACATCAAGAAAGAAGGCATAGGCATAATCGAGGTCATGGGTCTGTTCATCCTGCCCGGCAGATTGAAGAAGGAGCTCGCCGAGGTGGAAAAATACCTCACGGGAGAAAACGTGCTCGATTTGAAGGCGCTCTCCGACCCCGAAAATCCCATGTGCAAACACGCACATATGATAATTCAGCTGATAAACGACAACGGCAACACGAACGCCCCTGCCCGCGCGCAGAAGATAGTGACCGATTATGTCAACGTAACGTGCGAGAAGATCTTGGAGTGCACGGGCGTGTTCAAGAACACGGAGCTCGGTCAGAAGTGCTTCGACAAGTTCATGACCAAGGGACTCAACCTGAAGGCGGAATAATTATACTGCGATATAAAACAAGAAAGCACGGCGGGCGCCGTGCTTTTTTAATGCCCCGCCGACTCGGCGCAAGCCGTGCCCTGCTCATCTCCTCGCAGAAAGCCTGCCTCTGAATACGCTACGGAAAACGGGCAAAGCGCAAGCATTCTTTTAACCGCCCGATTGACAAAAACGAGTAAGGCGTGAGCGCACTTTTAAGCGGATAATAGACATATAAACAAAAAAAAGACCGCCCGAAGGCGGTCCTTATTTGTCGCGTAAGTTCTGCTTACATGGGCATGATCTTCTTTTCTATGCTGCCCACTTCGGTATCCACGTGGTGCTTGTTCGCCGCGCGATACTTGAAGTAATTGGTGGCAACTTGAGGGAAGAGAGCGTAGGAGAGCACGTCTTCTTCCTGCTCCACGTATTCGGCGCACTCGGCGCGGTATTTGTCCATTTCCGGTTCGAGGAGGTCGGCGGGACGGCAGGTTATGCGCTCTGCGTCGCCGATAGCCTTCTTGACCACTTCGGGGTTGGGCTCTGCGGGCAGTTTGCCGTATTCGCCGCGGAGCACGCCCTTGGTTTCGGAAGACACGACTTTGTACCTTTCCTTATAGAATACGTTGAACACCGCCTGGGTGCCGACGATCTGGCTGGTGGGAGTGACGAGCGGCGGATAGCCGAGGTCTGCCCTCACCCTGGGTACTTCCTTGAGCACTTCGTCGTAGAG
The DNA here is from genome assembly GCA_944381275.1 of uncultured Clostridia bacterium. GTDB lineage: Bacteria > Bacillota > Clostridia > Christensenellales > UBA3700 > Alloclostridium. Next base: position 29,321 of record CALWKO010000007.1, read on the forward strand.
GTCGGAAGCGTTGAGCTGCTTGAGCTGGTTGACCAGGTTGGAGAGCATACCGCCCGGCACCTGATAGATGAGCGCGTTGACGTCCGTCTGCAAGGACTTATCGGTGAGGAAGCCGTCCGCTTTAAGCCTTGCCGCCACCTTCTTGAAGTGTTCTGTGAGCTCGTTGAGCTTGAGCAGGTCGAGACCGGTATCGTAAGGGGTGCCGGCGAGCGTTGCCACCATGGGTTCGGTGGCGGGCTGAGAAGTGCCGTTGCCCAAAGGAGAGAGCGCGCAGTCGATGATGTCCACGCCCGCTTCTATCGCCTTTAAGTAGGTGAGGTTGCCCGTGCCCGCCGTTTGGTGAGTGTGCAGGTGGATGGGCACTTTTACGGAAGCCTTCAACGCCTTTACCAGTTCGTACGCGTTGTAAGGGAGCAGGATGCCCGCCATATCCTTAATGCAGATGACGTCTGCGCCCATCTTTTCCAACTTTTTGGCAAGTTCCACGAAGTATTCGTTGGTGTGCACGGGAGAGGTGGTATAGCTGAACGCCGCTTCGCACACGCCGCCGTACTTTTGGCACGCCTTCATCGCCCTCTCCATGTTGCGGGGATCGTTGAGCGCATCGAAGATACGCATGACGGTGATGCCGTTTTGAATGGACTTTTTGACGAATTCGTCCACCACGTCGTCCGCATAGTGCTTGTATCCCAGCAGGTTTTGACCGCGCAGGAGCATTTGCAGAGGGGTTTTGGGCATGGCTTCCTTCAGCTTGCGCAGCCTCGTCCACGGATCTTCGTTGAGGAAGCGCAGGCAGGTATCGAAGGTGGCTCCGCCCCAGCATTCTATCGAATAGTAGCCGATCTTGTCGAGCTTGTCGGCAACGGGGAGCATTTCATCCAACCTCATGCGGGTAGCCGCCTGAGATTGGTGAGCGTCTCTTAAAATAGTTTCTGTTATCTTTACCATAATTTACCTCTTTTACCTATTAGAATACGCCGAAGCAGGCAAGCAATACGCCCGCAGCGACTGCCGAGCCGATAACGCCAGATACGTTAGGACCCATTGCGTGCATGAGCAAGTAGTTGTTGGGGTTCTCTTCCTGACCCACGTTGTGGGCGATACGCGCCGCCATGGGCACAGCCGAAACGCCCGCCGCACCGATAATGGGGTTGATCTTGCCCTTGGAAAGTACACACATAAACTTGCCTATCAGCACGCCGCCCGCGGTACCCAAGCCGAACGCGACCACACCGATGACGAGGATAAGGAGCGTCTGCTGAGTGAGGAAGGTATCCGCCGTAGCCTTGGAACCGACCAGCACGCCCAAGAGAATGGTGACGATGTTGATGAGTTCGTTGCTTGCCGTCTTTGCAAGGCGGGGCACTACGCCCGCTTCCTTGAACAGGTTACCCAGCATGAGCAAACCGATAAGCGGAATTGCGGAAGGCAGGAGCACACCCACGATACCCGTAACGACCAGCGGGAAGATGACCTTCTCCGTCTTGGATACGGGGCGGAGCTGTTCCATGACGATGCCCCTCTCCTTCTTGGTGGTGAGCAGCTTGATGATGGGCGGCTGAATTATCTTGATCAGCGCCATATACGAGTAAGCCGCAACGGCGATTGACGCGAGCAAATGAGGCGCCAGCTTGGTGGTGACGTATATGGCCGTGGGACCGTCCGCGCCGCCGATGATACCGATGGACGCCGCTTCTTCGCCCGTAAAGCCGATGAGGATCGCCACGATGAAGGTGACGAATATACCCAGCTGAGCCGCCGCGCCCATGAGCATACTGCTCGGGTTGGCTATCATGGGTCCGAAGTCCGTCATCGCGCCGATGCCCATGAAGATGAGCGGCGGGAAGATGACCCATTCAACGCCCTTATACAGGTAGTAGAAGACGCCTTCGTTTGCCACCACGCCGGAAGCCACGGAGATGTCGTTGCCGGCATAGATGCTGAATTCGTTGATGTAGTCGAGGATGACGCCTTGGATGGAAAGACCCGTTTCCGCCGTCCACGGTACGTTTTGGATGAGCAGATTTTGCGCGTCCGCGCTCAGTGCGCCCCACGTTTCCGGAATACTCTCTAAATTGAGGCTTGAAAGCGCGCTTGCGAATGCACTCGGATTCATGTTGTACGCCCACGCCAGCAGTGACTGCTCCGTGCCCTTGGCAATCACGGTATCGGTGACGGTATCGGTGATTATCCAGCCGGTGGTGCCGTAAAGTATATTGTACGCGCCCGGTATATTTATAATAAACATACCGAAGCCTATCGCCACCAGCAAGTTGGGCTCGAATTCTTTATACACCGCCAGATAGATGAGTATACATGCTATCGCCAGCATAATAAAGTTTTTCCAGATGTCCGCACCCGTGGTCATAAAGCCCGTGCTACTCCACAGGGTCTTCATGGATTCCACGAACGAGAACGAGGAAAATGAAGTGAATATATCTACCATACTAACCTCCGAGGGCCGATTAAGCTATGGTGCAAAGCAACGCGCCGGTATCTACGTTAGCGCCTTCGTTTATGCAATAGGTGATCACGCCGGCTTTGGGAGCAACGACGGGGGTATCCATCTTCATGGCTTCGAGGGTGATTATCTCAACGCCCTTTTCTACGGTTGCGCCGTTTGCAAAGCACAGCTTTTTAACAAGACCGGGCATGGGGGAATTGACGGGATCGCCCTTTCCTGCCGCCGCGGGTGCCGCGGGTGCCGGTGCGGGAGCAGCTGCGGGTGCCGCCGCTGCGGGAGCGGGAGCAACGGGTGCAGCCGCAACGGGTGCGGCAACGGGTGCGGCAGCAACTCCGCCCACCTCTTCTACTTCTACGGCGTAAGATTTACCATTGACGTTTACATTGAACTTGCGCATTTTTATTTCTCCTTGAATAATTTTCTTATTTTATTTGTTTGATGGAGCGAACGCGGAACTTTAAGTTGGAACGCTCGTATGTCGGCAGGGAATCGTAATAGGCATAGATGGCTGCCATGACGGCGGCTATTTCCTCTTCTTCCTCCTGCGCGCTTTCGGCAGCTTCGGGTGCCTTTTCTTCTACCATATTAAGCCTTTTTCTTGCCGCTTCGAGCAGTTCCTGCTTTTCAGCCGCCTTGGCTTCTTTACGCTCCTGCATACGCTGAGAAAGCGTTTTTTTCTCCTTGTCCTTGTTTGCTTCCGCCCTCTTTTCCGAAGCTTTGCTGCCGGCGTCGACCAGCCATTTGAAGAGCTTGATGAGGAAAATGAGCACTATGAGCACGATAAACACGACGATAAGACCCATTGCGGCAACTTGAAGTCCCGCGAGGATCCTTTCGCCGCCGTTCATTTCGGCGATGCCCATCCCGTCCGGTTCAGCCGGATCGCTTATCATCTCGCACGCGCCGAACAAAAGCGCCGCGCACGCGATGACCGCCACAAGAGCAAGGGTTATGAAAAGTTTTTTCTTGTTCATAAATCCCTACCTGCCTTATATACCTAATAACATTAAAAGCGCGGAGCTTACGCAAGGGCGAAGATTGCCCGCTTCTATCACATTGTCGATAAAGCCTTCACTTGCGGCGGTGATGGGATTGCCCATCTCGTCGTTATACTGCTGCTCGAGCTTGCTAACCGTCTTGCTGCCGACGCCCTTCTTCTGCTTGAGTTCTTCTGTCATGAACACGTGAACGCCCGTATCGGAAGTGACGGGGGAAACCACCGCCGCGGTGGTGGCGAGGGTGTAATCAAAGCCGACGCCCTTGCTCATGAGTGCGGAATACGCCGCGCCGATCGCGTTGCCGCAAGCCACGCCTATCATGGGATGTTCGTAAGAAGCCACCGCCTTGAACAGGCAAGCCGTTTTAAGGGCGAAGCCGGAAAGTTCCTGCTTGAGATCGGGATTGAAGCCCTTGCAATCTACCAAAGTGATAAGGGGCAGACCGAAAGCGTTTGCCTTCTTGATGAAGGCAGAGGCCTTTTTAATGCCCTCTTCACTCATATATCCGTCATTTTCGGAGGATTCGTTTGCCAAAACGGCGACGCTTATGCCGTTCACCTTGGCAAAGGCGCAAACCACGTCCTTTGCGTAGTCGGCGTTGAGCTCGATATACTTGCCGTCATCCGCAAGCGCTTGCAGAGCTCCGCTCACCGAGTACTTTTTGGTGAGGGCGGAAACCACGCGGTTGGGATCGTCGCCGCTCGCTTCCTTCTCGATAACGCCGATGGTGGAGAGCAGATCGACCAGCTTGCCCTTCAAATCCTTAGCGGAGGAATATACGTCCCCTGCCAAAGAAGTGCCGCTCTTATAAGCGTCATAGCCGACCATCTTATTCAATTTGGGAATGGAAGTTTGGGTAGAAGCCAGGTACATGGGCGAGTTTACGGACAAGATAGCGTCCTTGCTCATGAACACATAGTCCGCCATAGCCGCGAAAGTGGCGGTCATGCCTACGGCAACGCCCTTGACTATGCAGATGTGGGGCACGGTTTCGCCCACTTCTTCCGCCATGGCGAGCAGTGAAGCGTACGCTTCCATAACCGCGGTGCCTTCATCCACCCTAGCGCCCGAACAGTCGAGCACTGAGATGAGGGGGGTACCCGTCTTGCACGCCCTTTCCATGCATTTGGCGATCTTCTTTGCGCAAGCCGCGCCGATGCTGCCCATCATCACATCCGCATTTTGAGCAAAGATGTGAACGGGCGTGCCTTCGATGGTGGCATAGCCGGTCACAACGCCTTCGCCCAAAGCGCCGTTACTGCCGAGTACGAACGCGTCCGTTTCCACAAACGAAGCGTCGTCGACAATTCCGTCGATAAAACTTTGAGCCTTTGCGTTGGCCTTGTCCACAGCCTCCTGCGCCGACACCAGTTCCTTTTTGTTCATTCTAAAAACCTCCGAAATTTTCGAGTTGATTTACTTGGTATGCCGATTCAGCACTTGTAATAATTGTATAATTAAAGTAAAAATTTTGCAAGCGATTGACGGGGGTTTTGCAACTTTTCCGACAAAAATTTCCTTGCATAACCACGATATATGCACTAAGCGTGCATTTTACGGCACAATATACGCGATTTATTTAATGTGGATAAAATAAAAAAGCGCCGCCGCGGCGCCTTCTTAAAAATTACCGATGAAATTGCGGCTTTTGTAAAATCACAAGTTCTTCAAATACTCCACCTCGTCCTCGTGAAGATAGCGCCAGCCGCCGCGCGCAAGTCCGCCCAGCTTGAGCTCGCCTATCGCCACCCTTTTGAGGAAAACCACGTTGCGCTCCACCGCCTCGAACATGCGCCTGACCTGCCTGTTCCGCCCCTCCGTTATGGTAATGGTGAGCTTGGCTTCCTTTTCGCCCTGTTCCAAAAGTTTGACCTTGCTGCGCTTGGTGAGCACGCCGTCTATCTCTACGCCCTTGCGCAGTTTGGCGAGGATGTGCTCGGGGAACTGCCCTTCCACCCTTACGAGATACGTCTTGGGCACTTCGCCGGAGGGGTGCGCAAGGCGGTTGACCAGCTCGCCGTCGTTGGTCATGAGCAGCAGCCCTTCGGTATCGTAATCCAGCCTGCCCACGGGCACGAGGTGAGGCACCTGAACGTCGATATAGTCGTACACGGTCTTCCTGCCCTTCTCGTCGTGCGCGCTGGTGATGCACCCCTTGGGTTTATACAGCATTATATAGGTGAATTTCGACACGGGGACGATTTTTATGCCGTCCACCGTGACGGTATCGTTGCTCGTTTCTATACTGCCGCCGAGGGCGGTTACAACTTTGCCGTTTACCTTCACCCTGCCTTGAAGGATGAGTTCATCCGCTCCGCGGCGCGACGCCGTTCCGCAGCTTGCAATATATTTGTTCAGTCTTACTTCCATAGTTCACTTCCAGCTCGCCGCGATAGTTTTCCGCCGCGTAGAGCATTTTTTCATCGTTTATATCATTAATAATATATAAAGTCGAGGAAAAAATCAAGCGATTGCCGGCAAAAACGCGAATGCCGCCCAATTCGCTCCCCGCTTTAAGCGGCAGGGAGTGCCCGCCGGAAGGTGAAATTTCGTACACAAGACCGCCTAAATCCTCCTTTTTCACGGCAAAATCCATCCCTCCGCGCACGCCGACAGCGACGCCCTCGCTACAATACAGGGGCTCGCCCTCCTCCGCACCGCGCGCGGCGCAGTATTCGCCGAAGGCGGAATCCATATAATTCATGCTGTCCTGCCACATATTGTAGTGATTGAGCACCACGCACACGAGCTGCATTCCGCCGCGGCTAGCGCTTGAAACTAGGCATCTGCCCGATTTTGTCGTATAGCCTGTCTTTACGCCGTTGGCACCGTCGTACAGATTGAGTAATTTATTTTTGTTATACCAAGTGCGGGCGGCGGTGTGCTCGCTAGCGGGCACTTCAAACTTTTTACAGCTCACTATCTCCTTGAAGCTTTGATTGTCCATCGCGGCGCAAGTGAGGACGGCAAGGTCGCGTGCGGAAGTATAATGATCGGGATCGTGCAGCCCGTGGGGATTGCAAAAATGCGTGTTTTTCAAGTTAAGCCTTGCGGCATAGTCGTTCATCATCATAACAAAATTATCCATATTTTTGCGCACATGTAGAGCGAGCGCCACCGCCGCGTCGTTGCCCGATTGCATCATGAGCGCGTGGAGCAGCTCGTTTACGGTGAACTCCTCACCTTCACGCAGATAGACGGAAGACCCCTCCACGCCGACCGCTTCTTTCGGCACGGTGACGATGTCGTCCAAAGAAGAGTTTTCCAGCGTGACGATGGCGGTGACTATCTTAGTGGTGCTCGCCATGGGGAGGCGAATATCCTGCCCGCTTCCTAATAAAACCTGCCTTGAAGGCTGATACATAACTACGAAGGACGAGCCCGATTCGGCTGCGCAATTCCCACAACTAATTGTTATAATTCCCAATATTATTATGAAAATCGAAATAATAGAGAATAGTTTTAGCAATTTTATGACTTTTTCATCGCGTTTAAAACCGCCTTTGCAAAGTTCATCCATTTTCCGCCCTCCTCCTTATTATCCTCGTTTACCACCCTATACTCGCCGCCTTGGGCAATCAAAAAGCCGCAGGGAGTGAGCGTAACGCCTCCGCCGCCCGCCGCGGCGAACGGCAGGCGCAGCATGCTGCCGCCATCCTTACCGCCGTACTCTCCCCCGCCGTACACAAAGCCGAGGGATACTTTGCAATAGGGGATCACCACAGTATCCCCGTCCAGCCGCACGGGTTCGCCCATGATATTTCCGCCGCTTGAGAGCTTTTTTAAGTTTTCCAGGGTGATACCCATAATATCCATAATTGTTTGCTGCATTTTATTCTCCTTGCCTAATAAATTTTCTTATGGTGAATAGAGTGCGCCATCCCGCCTCTGCCCGCGCATTCAGCGCCATGCATTCCCTTCCGTACTCGGCGTTTACGGCGCTTTTGCACTCGCGCGCCCGCACATACCTATTGAGCGCACGCGCCGCCGCTTGCCCCAAAGCCGCGCTCATCATCGCGGTGACGGCGGCGTCCTTGCTCCCCACGCTCGCATTTACCGCGATACTGCGCAGATAAAGCCTGCCAATCTTTCTGCGGCTGCGCTTACTTCTTTTACCCTTACTTGCGCCCTTTTTGCTTCCTGCCCCTATCTTGCGCAACGCTCCGCCGTTTAACTGATAGTAGAGGTTTCCGCCGCATTCGAAGAGTTTTATCCTCACCGCCTGCACGCCCAAGATGTTCACGCTCGCAGCCATGTACCCCTGCGGCAAATTTGCGCTCACTTGAACGACGATACCCGCGCTTACCGCTGTCACAAAGAGCGCGGCAAGCAATATTAAGCCTCCGCACAGCCACCAAAAGAATATCATATTCATATTTTGTGAATATGCGCGCTTTTTATCAATGTAGGATTTTTATTACTTATATGTTGAAAAAGTATTAAAAAAGGAGCGCTGCCGCTCCTTGATGACCCGCGCCTGCGGCGCGTGTTCGCCTTATCCGGTTAAATTATTCATCGTCCTCGGAATCGTCGTCCTCGTCTTCGTCCTCGAATTCCTCGTCGTCGAAATCGTCGCCCGTATCTATCTCGTCGTCTTCGCCGTAGTCGGGTTCTTCTTCCTCCTCGCCGTCACCTTCCGCAACGTCTGCGGCGGCTTCGTCCTTCCCTTCGGCGATGTCTGCGGCGGCTTCTTCCTTTTCATCGTCACCGCTCACATATTGCACGTCCTCGCCCTTCAAGAAGTCGGGCAGTTCGTCTTCTTCCTTCAAAGCCTCGTCCAGGGCCTTTTCCGTAGCGTTGAGCGCCGCCACTTCGTCGTCGTCCGCGCCGTAAACTTCGCCCGTAAAGTCGTCCGCAAGGTTGACTTCCCTGAACAGATCCTCCCTCTTTGCCGCGTATGTACCCAGCTCCATAAGCCTCTTCATCACGTCCTTATAATCGGGCAGTTCATTGAGACTGCGCAGTTGGAATCTGCGCAAAAATTCGTTCGTGGTGACGTAAAGCCACGGGCGCCCGGGGGTATTGCGGTGACCGCTCACCCTGATAAGTCCCGCCCTGGTGAGCGTGGTGAGCGCGTAATCTGCGCTGGTGTTGCCCCTTATTTCCTCTATTTCGCCGCGCGTTATGGGCTGTTTGTAGGCAATTATCGCCAAAACCTGCAAAAGCGTATCTGAAAGCGCCTTTTGGCGGATGGGGCGCAGCACGTCGGAGACCACCTCCCCGTAAGAGGGATTTGACGTGAATTGCACATAGTCGTTGAACTCCACGAGCAGTATGCCCCTGTCCCCCTTGTAGCGCTGGGCAAGGGCGCGGACGGCGTCGTTGAGCTGTTTGCGAGTGACTCCCTCCAATTTATCCAAGATGTCCTTCTTCTTTATTTCCGTGCCTGCGGAAAAAATTATGGCTTCTACCGTTTGGATAAGGTTTTCCATCAATTCCCCTCCTCTTCGTCCGTCTTTACAAGTTCGCGCATATCCGCCTTGTTGATGTCGAAGTTTTCGTCAAGTGTTATGTATATCTCGCCGAACAGTTCCTTTTGTTCCGCCTTTGCCACCTGCTTTTTCATCAGCTCCAAAAGCGCGGAGAAGGTGGCGATGACCTCGCTCTTGTTGTATACGGAAGTGAAAAGCTTGGAAAATTCCACGCTCTTCTTTTCCGCAAGCACGGTGGTGATATACACGATTTTTTCCGCAACGGTGAAGGTGTCGCGCGCGATCTTCTTGGTCGTCGTGCGCCTGTCGTCGTCGCTGAAATTGAATAAAATTTTACCGTATGCGTCGATAAGCTTGTCTAAATTAAAGCTTTTTATCACTATTTTCGCGTCTTCTTCGGTGAACTGAGGCTCACGCATAAAGCGGTTGGTCGTCTCTAGTTCCCTGAGCTTTTGCGATTGCTGCTTGAATATCTCGTAAAGCCTTAGCTGGAATTCAAGCTTCTCCCTGGGATCTTCTATCCACTCGTCCTGGTCGTCCATATAGGCGTCGTCTACCTCCGGAGGCAGTACGGAGCGCGACTTTATTTCAAGAAGCGTTGCCGCCATCGCCATAAAGTCCGCAGCCACGTCCATGTCCACGGTGTCGAGCTGCTTCATGTACTCCATATATTGACCGGTTATTTCGGAGATGGGAAAGTTGTCTATTTGATACTTACCCTCTTCCACGATAAGGGTGTAGAGGAGCGCAATGGGGCCTTCAAAATCACCCAAGGAGAACTTGAGAGAGTCGCTTGCATGATATTCAAAAGCCGTATTAGCCATTATAGCCCTCCTAAGATACTGCGCTGGATGACGTCCATCAGCCGTATGAACAAGTTTTGATATTGACCGAATATGTTCAGATTCACGCCGATGTAACTTGCGATATATCCCAGCACCGTGAAGATCAAAATCACGCCTATGAGCAGGAAATTGCCGTACCTGTAATTAAACGCCACATACGCGTTGTTCGGTTTTGCCAGCGTTTCCACCACCCTGAATCCGTCCAAAGGATAGATGGGGATAAGGTTGAACAGGAAAAGCGTCATGTTTATCGTAACGCCGTAGGCGCACAGATAGTAAAAGAATGTGTAGGCATAGCGCGCCGCGCCCGAAGCCGTTGCATAATACATCGCGCCGCCGTACTCCACTATCACCCCCGCCGCGCCGAACACCGCCGTGACTATGCACAAGCCGATGAGAGCGGTTATCGCAAGGATGAGGTTCATCGTGACCCCGGCGAGCGAAGTCATGAGCATGCCCTTGCGGTAGTTGGTGAAGTTGCGCGAATCGATGGGCACGGGTTTTGCCCAACCGAAGCCCACTACCAGCATCATGATAGTGCCCCACAAGTCGAAATGCTTGAGCGGATTGAGCGTGAGCCTGCCCGCATACTTGGCGGTGAAGTCACCGTTGAGATATGCCGCATAGCCGTGAGCTATCTCGTGAAGCATGATTGCAAACGCGCCCACAATGATTATCGCCAAGAGCATGAGCAATCCGGAGACGAAATCCCCGCTTGTGAAAACTTGATATATCAGCACTCTTAATCACTCCATATCGGGAATTACGTCCAGCCTTGCCAAATCCTCGTACGTCTGAGGCCTTACGGCGTAGCCGCTCTTCCCGCCGCGAACGAACACCACGGGGGGAATTACGTTGCGGTTATAGTTGCTTGCCATGGAATAGCAATATGCGCCCGTGGTGAACACGGCGAGCAGATCGCCGCGCTTTGCCTTGGGCAGTTTTATATCCTTTATTATTATGTCGCCGCTTTCACAGCACTTGCCGGCTATGGTGACCACTTCCTCCGGCTTGTCGTTTGCCCTGTTTGCGAGCACCGCTTCATACTTGGCTTCGTAGAGCGCGGGGCGGATGTTGTCCGTCATGCCGCCGTCGATAGCCACATACTTGCGCACCCCCTTGATGTCCTTGATCGCGCCCACGGTGTAAAGCGTTACGCCCGCTTCGCCCACCACGGCTCTGCCCGGTTCTATCACGAATTGAGGCTTGTTGATGCCCTTGCGCTCCACGCAGTCGGCGAGCGTTTGGGTGAGCAATTTAACGTAATCGCAATATTCCTGCACGTTGTATTTAGGGTCTTCTTCGGTATAATGCACGCCGAAGCCGCCGCCCAGGTTGAGCACGTCCACGGTTATGCCGTCCGATTGCAATTTTTTGATAAAGTCGGTCATCACGTCCACGGCAAGCGCGAATGCGGAGCGGTCGAATATCTGCGAACCGATGTGGCAGTGCACGCCGGAGAACTTTAAGTTGGACTTGCTCAAAACGTCCTTTATCGCCTCCTCGGCAGCGCCCGATTTTATGGAAAATCCGAACTTGGAGTCCACTTTTGCCGTTTGAATATAGGAATGGGTGTGCGCTTCTACGCCGGGATTTACGCGCACGAGCACCTTTTGCACCCTGTTGTACTTTTTGGCGAACTCGTTTATGCGCTCCGCATCGTCGGCGGCGTCCACCACCATGGTGCCCACGCCCACCTGCATGGCTATGTCCAGCTCCGCGTCCAGCTTGTTGTTGCCGTGGAAGTACGCCTTTGACATATCAAAGCCCGCGGAAGCGGCGGTGTAGATCTCCCCGCCCGAAACCACGTCGATACAGGTGCCCTCTTCCTTCATCACGTTATATATGGCTTTGCAGGAAAACGCCTTTGAAGCGTACGCCATGTTGCCCTCGCCGTAAGTTTGGGCGATGGTCTGCTTAAACGCGCGGCACACGGAACGAATATATTCTTCGTCCATTATATATAAAGGAGTGCCGTACTTTTCGGCAAGCTCCACGCAGTCGCATCCGCCTATTTCAAGATGCCCTTTTTCGTTTACTTTCATGGTAGATCTGTAATTCATCTTCTTCACCCGCTTGTTAATATTTAACTTATTGTACCACACCCGCGCGCGCCTTGTCAAAATAATACCCGCGCGCATTTTATATATTTTTGTAAAATCGGCTATATTGACAATGTATTTCATATATGTTATAATCTTTGTGAAAATAAGGAGGAGTTATGCTGGACAAATTACTTTCTATGACCATCGACCTTATCAGTCACGAGAAGATGACGGCGGTCGAGCTGGCTTCGAAATTGGAGATCTCCATACGCACCGTTTACAGATATATCGACGAACTGAGCGCAGCGGGCATACCCGTATACTGCAAGCGCGGCAACGGCGGCGGCATTATGGTGGGCAGAGAATTCCGCCTGCCCGCGATGTTTTTGAACCGCGACGAGCTGGACGTGGCGATAGCCGCCCTCTCTTCTTCCGACATGAAGGATATGAAGACGGCGGAGAGCGCGCGCAACAAGCTGATCACCATGAAGGACAGGCGCCCCGCCGAGGAGACCAAGTACTACAACGAAAACTACGTGGTGGACAACAGCGACGCGGAGAGCGACGTATCTTTATCTAATAAGATAAACGCGGTGATAGACGCAAAACGCGCGCGCAAGACCATGCGCATATGCTACCACGACTACCACGGCGAAACGACCACGCGCGACATCGACCCTTATTATTTGGTGTATCACGACGGCGGATGGTATGTGCACGCCTTTTGCCATTTGAGGAGGCAGATGCGCCTTTTTAAGATAGCGCGCATAACGCACATGACATTGACGGGCGGCGTTTTCCTGCCCGAGAGCAAGGGCAAGAAGACGTATACCTTCCAAATGAAGCCCAAGGCGGACAAGGTGCAGATAACCTTGAAGATAACGCCGGAGGGCAGATATGACGCGGAGGACTGGCTGGGCGTGGAGAACGTGAAACCTTCCGACGACGGGGTGAATTACGTGGCGAGCGGCTGCGTGCCGGACGATGCGGCGACCTATGCAAAAATAGTCAAGTTCGGCAAAAACGCGAGCGTTATCTCCCCATCTTCCTTAAAACAATCAGTTTTGAAGATGTGCGAAGAATTTATGGCGGCAAACAAATAATGCATTGCTAGGGCTTATGCCAAATATTGCTGTTTGAGTTTGATATTAAAAAAGCGGTTCACGCTGAACCGCTTTTATTTTGCTATTTGACAATATTTATTACAGATTTTCCGCTATCTTGCGGATGAATTGTTCCGTGTTCAGCTTGACGGCAGGCACGTCCGATTTGAACAGGGAGACGAGATCGCCCGTCATGTAACCGCTCTCTATGGTGGAGATGGTCGCCCTCTCCAGCTTATTTGCAAAGTCGACGAGTTCGGCGTTCTTGTCCAGCTCACCCCTCTTGCGCAGAGCGCCCGACCATGCGAAGATGGTGGCTACGGGATTGGTGGAAGTTTCCTCGCCCTTGAGGTATTTATAGTAGTGGCGGGTGACGGTGCCGTGCGCGGCTTCGTATTCGTAGTTGCCGTCCGGGGACACGAGCACGGAAGTCATCATGGCGAGCGAACCGTAGGCGGTGGCGACCATGTCGCTCATGACGTCGCCGTCGTAGTTCTTGCACGCCCAAATAAATCCGCCGTGAGAGCGCATGACGCGTGCGACTGCGTCGTCGATCAGTGTATAGAAGTACTCTATGCCCGCTTTTTCGAATTTTTCCTTGTATTCGCTTTCGTATATCTCCGCAAATATATCCTTAAAAGTGTGGTCGTATGTCTTGGAGATGGTGTCCTTGGTGGCAAACCATACGTCCTGCTTCACGTCGAGGGCGTAATTGAAGCAGCAGCGGGCGAAGCTGGCGATACTCTTTTCGGTATTGTGCATGCCCAAAACTATGCCGCCCGATTTGGAGAAGTCGAAGATCTCTATCTCTCGCCTGCCGTTTTCGTCCTCGATGACCAGCGTGGCTTTGCCGCCCTTTGCCACCTTGCTCTCCACGTCGCGGTAGATGTCGCCGTAGGCGTGCCTTGCCATGGTGATGGGGCTTGTCCAGCCGGGGACATAGGGCTGAATGCCCTTTACGAGGATGGGAGCGCGGAAGACGGTGCCGTCCAAAATAGCCCTGATCGTGCCGTTGGGGCTCTTCCACATGGTGGAGAGATTGTACTCTTCCACGCGCTGAGCGTTGGGCGTGATAGTGGCGCATTTAACACCCACACCGTATTTTTTGATTGCAAGCGCGCTTTGAGTTGTTACGGCGTCCTTGGTTTCTTCACGGTGGACAAGGCCCAAGTCGTAATATTCCGTCTTCAAATCCACATAGGGGGTGATGAGTATGTCCTTGATCTGCTGCCAGATGACTCTGGTCATTTCGTCGCCGTCCATTTCCACGAGCGGCACGGTCATTTTGATTTTTGTCATGGTAATTCTCCGTTAATTTAATACCTTATTATTATATATGGCGCGCGGCGATTTTGCAAGCGTTTGCGCTGCCCGCTCCGTATACTTCCAGCACGTCGGAGGAAAATTTTGCCGCCTTGCCCACGCCTTCGCTCACCGCTTCTTCTATCATGATGTCCATTAGGCGGTTGCCGTCTATGCCCTTGTCGGTGAAAAGATAGCTCGCAAGCGAGCCGGGAATGGTGTTGGCTTCGTTCAAAAACACCTCCCCGCGTTCGTTATCTATCAGGTAATCAAAGCGCACCACGCCCTTCATGCCCATCTCCTTGTAGATGTCGTAAGAAGTGCGGCGGATATATTCTTCCCGCTCTGCGGGGATCTTGGCGGGGAATTCGCGGGCGGAAGCGCTCATCTTGCCCTTTCCGTTCGACAAATACTTGTCCTCGAAGGTCAAAAACTCCTTCCAGCACACGGGGCGTTCGAGGGAGGATACGATTATCTCGCCGCGGCTTTTTACGCAGGCGCAGTTTATCTCGGTGAAGTTTTCCAGCGCGCGTTCGATGACGGCGCAGTCGTCAAATTCAAAGGCAACTTGAAGCGCGCTCTTCAACTCCTCCTCGTCTTTTGCCACGTCTATGCCGATGGACGAGCCTTGACGGGCGGGTTTGACTATCACGGGAAAGCCGAGGTCGCACGCATAGACGAGCGCCTCTTCCTCTCCGCCGCGCTCCACTTTTGCGGCGGGCAGAATGTTTGCGCCCCACCCTAAGAATACATTTTTTGAAGTTATCTTGTTCATGCATATGGCGGAAGCCTCCACCCCGGGAGAGGTATACGGTATGCGGCAGATTTCCAAAAATCCCTGCAGCGCGCCATTTTCGCCCGTTCCGCCGTGCGCGCACAGCAGAGCGCAATCGATGTGCGCCCTCTCGTGCCTTATCCCCTTGCGGAAGACGAGCTCGCTCCCCTCGAAGTGCACGGGCGTTCCCACGACTTTTTCACCGATATATGTGCGTATCTCCCCCGCGTTTTTGGGCATGAGCATGCTCCCGTCCTCGCAGATGAGCACGGGATATACGCGGTATTTGAACTTGTCGAGCATGCCCATCGCCTGAATGCCCGTGATCACGGAAACGTCGCGTTCACAAGATGTGCCGCCATAGATCAATGCGATATTCATTTTCCCCTCCTATGCGTTTTCCGGCAGGTCGTTTTCTATCAAAAGCGTATCTCCAGCCCGCAAAATTCGGCTGAAAATCGCCTGCGCCGCCGTTAAACTGCTTACAATATATATGCTTTCGCGCGGAAAATCGTGCATGATGAGTCCGCTTTCGATGAGTTTCGCCTTTACTCCTATCAAAACGGCGACGTCCGCGACGTCGGCAATCTGTTCACCCAGGCGCATATTCAGCTCCGCGTCCTTGCTGCCCGCCTCGGCAAAGCCCTGCGCCGCGACTATCTTCCTCCCCGGGAACAGATCAAGTGCGTCCAGCGCCGCTTTTGCCCCGCGCACATTGCTGTTATAGCCGTCGTCTATCACGGTAATTCCGCGCCCCGCGTCGATCAACTCCAACCTATGCGGCACGGGTTTTATATTGCCGGCACGGCTTACGATCTCCTCCGCGCTCATGCCGAGAGCCATACACACCTGCGCGGCAAGGCAAAAATTTTGTATGTTATGCAAGCCGATGAGAGGGATGGCACACTCCGTCCTCTCGCTCCCGCAAGCCAAAGTAAACGTGCTTCCCTGCGCGGTGAGGCGGACATTTTCGTACCTCACGTTGCGCTTGGTCATATATCGCCTGCGTATGGTGCAGTCAAGGCACATCCTTTCGGCATATTCGTCGTAGCCGTTGAATACCGCTATGCCGTCGCAGGGCAGATTTTCTATCAGTTCCCCCTTGGCGGCGATTACGTTTTCAAGCGTTTTGAAGGTCTGCATATGCTGCGGCGCTATGCCGATTATCACGCCCACGCGCGGACGGACTATTCCGCACAGCTCGGCTATGTCCCCGGGGCGGCGCGCGCCCATCTCACAGATGAAATACTTCACCCCGGCGGGCATGTCGTTCACCGCGCGGCATATCCCCATTGGAGTGTTGTAAGAAGCGGGCGTGGCATAGGCGCCCTCGCCCAAAAGCACGGCAAGCATATTCTTTACGCTCGTCTTGCCGTAGCTCCCGGTAATGCCTATCCTGATGAGCCCCTGCCTTTCGTCCAGCTTGCGCTTGGCTTTACATATAAAGCGCGCGGCGATGATGTTCTCTACGGGTTTTACAAGGATGAGCGCAGCAAAACTTGCGGGTAGCACAAGCGCGGGCAGAAGAAAGAGCAAACCAAAGCTGCACGCCCTTCCGCCGATACTTATTATTCCGCCAAAAAAGATAAGCAGGCGCGAGAGAAAGAAGAATACGAGCGCAAGTGCACAAAACAGACGAACCGCGCGAGGAGTAAATTTCGTGAGCGTGGGAGATTTTCTCCAAGTGCACAAAGTAAACAACGAGGAAAGGAGCGGGAATAAGCCGAGCAATATCCACTCAACATACCCTGCCCCAAGGCAAACGACAACGGCGTAGCACGCGGCGGTGAGCAATAAAAATATGCACGACAGCGCGCATAGCGCAAGCAGATGACGGGCGAATTTTTTATTGAGGCTTATCCTGTATCCCGCATGCTGGATCCACCCCATTGCGCGCATTCCCGTCACCGCGCCCGATATGCCGCCCACTGCCGCCGCTATCCACTCCATAATATACCCCGTTTAAAAAATTTCGGATATATCCTGTCACCTCGAAAGCGTGGTCGAGGTAGCAAAAATGCCCGCCGCTTAAAATTATCAGCCGTGAAGCGGATATACCCTTGTGCATTTTATGCGCCATATACAGGGGAGTGTCACTGTCGTCTTTGCCCCAAATGAGCAGCGTAGGCTTGTTAATTCGCCCCAAAACGCCGTTTTGCCGGGTGTTTACCACATTTACAAAGGTCGCCTTCATCTGAGGCGAGAGCGCCTTGTAATCGGGCGAGCCGCAGCGGGAAGTATCCGCACCGATCAATTTTTTAACGCGATAATCGAGCGCTCGCGCAAATTTCTTCACGCTCGGGCGCGGCTTCATCCCCGCCCCGGCCATTATCACAAGTGCGTTTACGCGCGGATCGCTTGCCATATCCAGCGCCACCCTGCCGCCGAAGGAATGCGCCACTATGCTTGCGCGGGATATCCCTTCTCTTTCCAGCACGCGCCCAACTCCCAGGGTGAAATCGTGCAAATCATATACAGCGTTGCAGGGCGTTTCCCCGTGCCCGTAAAAGTCGGGGCAGATGCAGTAATAGGTGTCCTTCAAGATATTCACGAGCGGCGCAAACGAAGAAGAATTTCCGCCCCATCCGTGCAAGAACAGCAATGCTTTTTCTCCCCTTCCGAATACCTTATAATGCAAACAATCATCCATATCCCACATTATATGAAAAACGCCGGCGATATGTGAGTGCATAAAATATACATAGAGCATATTTGCGACGATTTTTTCGTCAAATCGCAATTTTACCGTAAATTTTTCAAGTGCAAATAAAATACATATACTCCTCTCCCCTCTTAAAACGGCGATTAAAGGGATATTGACATCGATAGCTAAGCATGATATAATTTTGTTAAAGTTAATTTATATGTTCGTCGGGAGGAGAAAGGTATGAATCATTGCGGAACGCAAACATTGGAATCGAAAAGATTGATATTGAGGAGATTTCTCCGTGAGGACGCTAGAGCCATGTATAACAATTGGGCAAACGATGGTGAAGTTTGCAAATTTTTAACATGGCAGCCGCATGAAAACATACAAGTCAGCCAAAGCGTGATAGACGAATGGATAAAAAATTACGAGCGAAACGACTTCTATCAATGGGCAATCGTATTGAAGGAAAACGGCGATCAACCGATCGGCGGTATTTCTGTTGTGAGCATGAACGAAAAGGTCAAAATGGCGCATTTCGGCTACTGCCTTGGCAGAAGATGGTGGAATAAAGGGATAATGACGGAAGCACTTCAAGCAGTTATGAATTTTTTGTTTGACGTTGTGGGATTCGATAGGATAGAATCGCGCCACGACCCCAACAATCCCGCTTCCGGCAAGGTCATGCAGCATTGCGGCATGAAGTACGAAGGGACTTTGCGCAGCTCCGATTGGAGCAACCAAGGCATTTGCGACGCCTGCTACTATGCCCTGCTCAAGGGCGAACGGAAAAATTAGCGTTCCGCCAAATAGGAGAACATTATGCAACCCGCCTTGATTAAGCGCATATATAAAAAAGACTACGAAGGCTTCAGGCTGCCCATCGAGTACACAACGGAAAGTTATTATGACGTATCTTTGTCCCGCCTTGAAGGCGGATGGGACATCGGCATTGTAAAACGCGGTTTTGAAAAGCCGGTTACTCATGCCCAAGAAGAATACGACTATCCCGATAAACTCTTCCAAAAGCATTGGAAGGGCGCTTTTGCGTATGGCGCTTTTGCCAATGAAACGCTTGTAGGCGTGATCGAACTGTGCCCGGAAGCGTGGGCGAATCGCATTCGCGTGACCGAACTTTGGGTGGACAAAGACCATCGTGGTCAAGGCTTGGGACGTCGGCTTATCGACTTGGCAAAGGCGCAAGTTAAAAAGCGCGGCGCCCGCATGCTCATCCTGGAAACTCAATCTTGCAACGTGAACGCGATTGGTTTTTATCTGCACGAAGGGCTAGATCTCGTCGGCGTCCTCACTTGCGATTACTCCAACACCGACTTGGAGCGCAAAGAAGTGCGCCTTGAAATGGGCTGGATGAACAAAATATAACCGCCCTGCCCGCCGCATTCTTACCTCTTCAACCTCTGTTTGTGTTGTTTCTTTCAAGCGACAGCTATAGTTGCCGCTTGTCTTAATCTACTCGCTTTTTATATCTATGTGTTTATTTTTTGCCGGGCGGCAACTATAGTTGCCACTTACTTTTATTGCGTTGATCATACTCTGCTACTGCTTGGATAGGTTTTTTATGGGTGGCAACTATAGTTGCCACTTTAATTTAATTGCATTGCTTTATATATGTTGATTTTTTACAGATGTCAGCTTTTGTGGACATGGACTTTTATTGTGTTATACCTATCTTCACTCTTTATATAGTAGTTGCCTAGCGGGTGTCCGCTTTTGCGGACAGTTGGTTTAATTGTATCTTGCCCTTTTTCTCTCTTTATATAGCCGATGGTGTCCGCTTTTGTTGACAGTGGTTTTATTGTGCTATGCTTTTTCTCTCTTTGGGTCGCTGTTATTAGGTTGTGTCAACTTTTGCTGACAGTTACTTTTACTTGATCATCCTTTTTTGTATTGGAGGTTATATGAGGGTGCCCGCTTTTGTGGACAGTTGATTTAATTTGATCATCTTTTTGTGTTGCGCATTATATTGGAGTGTCAGCTTTTGTGGACACGCACTTTTAGTGTGTTATGATTTTTCTCTCTCTTTGAGTCGCTGTTATCCGAAGGTGTCCGCTTTTGTGGACAGACTGTTTAATTGTGGTATGCTTTTTATATCTATGTGTTTATTTTTACTAGGCGGCAACTATAGTTGCCACTTTCATTAAATTATATTGCTTATAGCATTATTGCTGCTTATGCAGCGTTTTATATGAGGTTTTATTGTTTTGCGCCCTTGCTCGTTCTTTGTGTGTTGATGACCGAGGGTGTCCACTTTTGCGGACACGTGCTTTTATTGTGTTATGATTTCTCTCTCTTTGCGTCGCTATTATCCCGATGTGTCCGCTTTTATGGACTCTTAATTTAATTACTACTCCCTTTCGCTCTTTTGGTTGTTGTTATCTGGGGGTGTCCGCTTTTGCGGACAGTTGCCTTTATTTGGTTGCATTCCTTTTTTGCATTGAGATTATATCAGGGTGTCAGCTTTTGTGGACACGCACTTTTAGTGTGTTATGATCTTTCTCTCTCTTTGAGTCGCTGTTATCCGAAGGTGTCCGCTTTTGTGGACAGACTGTTTAATTGTGGTATGCTTTTATATCTATGTGTTTATTTTTACTAGGCGGCAACTATAGTTGCCACTTTCATTAAATTATATTGCTTATAGCATTATTGCTGCTTATGCAGCGTTTTATATGAGGTTTTATTGTTTTGCGCCCTTGCTCGTTCTTTGTGTGTTGATGACCGAGGGTGTCCACTTTTGCGGACACGTGTTTTTATTGTGTTATGATTTCTCGCTCTTTGTGTCTCAATTATCAGGGGGTGTCAGCTTTTGTGGACATGGGCTTTTATTGTGTTATACCTATCTTC
The DNA here is from genome assembly GCA_944381275.1 of uncultured Clostridia bacterium. Taxonomy (GTDB): domain Bacteria; phylum Bacillota; class Clostridia; order Christensenellales; family UBA3700; genus Alloclostridium. Next base: position 49,794 of record CALWKO010000007.1, read on the forward strand.
ACTCTTTATATAGTAGTTGCCTAGCGGGTGTCCGCTCTTGCGGACAGTTGGTTTAATTGTATCTTGCCCTTTTTCTCTCTATATATAACCTAGGGGTGTCCGCTTTTGCGGACAGTTGAGTTATTTTATTGGTTTATAAGAAAGGGAAAATGTACCTGGATGTAGTGAATGTTAGATGAGCAAGGCGTATTGGAGAGCGTCCTCGGTGGCGTCGTAGTATTTTTTGCGGATGGAGTATTGTTTAAAGGAGAATTTTTCGTAGAGGGCGATGGCGGGGGCGTTGGAGGCGCGGACTTCCAAAAAAAGGCGGTCTATGCCCTTTTGTTTGCAAGCGGCGAGCATATCTTGCATGAGCAAGGTGCCTATGCCCTGCCCGCGAAGATCGGAGCGGACGGCGATGTTGTTTACGTCGCCCTCCTCGAAGCTGCGGTACAGGCTGTAATAGCCGACGATTTCACCGCCGCAAAGCGCAACTCGGGCGACGGCGTTGGGGGCGCACGCCAAAGCGGTGAGCGAACTTATCGACCAGGGCGCGGAAAAAGCCTCGCACTCTATTTGGTAGAGGGCGGGAGCGTCGGAAGGCTGCATATCGCGGAAGGTGATTTCGGGGGTTTCTGCCATGTTTTCTTTTTCCTGCCTTTTTGTTTTATAACCTCTACTTATTTATCGAACGCAGTTCACGCTCGTTTCGCCGGTTTTTATGATTTTATTGCGCGGCAATATTTTTTTTGCGCTTTATTTTATTACCTATCTTTATATATTGGGCGCACTTTTCGCTTGTTGCGGCTTTTTTATGATTGCGCGGCTTTCTTCCTTTTTGGCGCCCTGTTTTTTCTTTCTTTATTTATAAACACACTTCTCACTCGCTTGGTTGTAGGTTTTATGTTTTTTGTTGCGCGGCAATGTTCCTTTTCGCGCTTTATTTTTTGTGGTATTTTTTTGCCGTTTTTATTTGCCGGATGTTCGTTGGGTGGTTTTTTCGGTGCGTGGGGGTTGGTGTTTGCGGGGTTGGGGCTCGCGGTTATTCTCCGTCGGCGAGGCGCTCGGCTTGGGATTTTTTCAAGTATAGGGGCGAAAGCGAAGGGGTGAACTGCCCTTTGCTTGCAAGCGCAGAGGCAAAAGATGCCAGGTTTTGCGGGGAAAGGCTGCCCTCGTGACGGATGACGCGCATATTCAAGGCGGAGATCTCGTCTTCTTCCGCGGCGCGGCAGGCGGTCATGTTAAAGCAATCTCCGCAGAATGCGGCAAGATAGCTTTCGTTGGGGCGGCATTGCAGAGCCACGGCAAAGTCGTCCTGCTCCCCGAAGGCGCGGGCTTGAAGGGTGTTTATTGAAATCAGCTTTGCACCCGTGGCGCGAGCCAGGGCGTGGGCGGTGGAAACGCCTATCCTTATCCCGGTGAAGGAGCCTGGGCCAACCACGCAGGCGATTGCGTCGAGGTCACGCACGGTTATGCCGGCGCGGGTGAGGAGCTCATCCGCGAAAGGCAGGATGAGGGAGTTGTGCTTTTTGCTCCCGGCGGAGCCGCTGTCCTTGAAAAAGAGTTCGCCGCCCGCGGTGAGCGTTACGGTGAGGATTTTTCCCGCGCAGTCCAATGATAAGATTTTCATAAGTCTATGCCCTCTATGTTGATTTGGCGGGGAGAATCGCCCGAGCCGATTATTGTTATATCTATCGTGTTGCCAAGGTGAGGGAATTTGTTCCACTCGATCACGCATACACCGCCCTGCGCGCCCAGGTATTCTTCTAAACCAAGTTCGTAGAGTTCGGAAGGATCGAGCACGCGATACATATCGTAATGGTAAAGGTTGAGCCTGCCGCAATAACTCTTCATAAAGGTGAAGGTGGGGCTGGTGACCACCTCTTGAATGCCGAGGGCTTTTGCCAAACCTTTGGTGAAGGCGGTCTTGCCCGCGCCCAGGTCGCCGCTGAGGAGGATAATCTCTCCGCCGCGGAGTTTTTCCGCCAGGCGGGCGGCGAGAGCGAAGGTTTCCTGTATTGAGTTGCAAGTGAATTTCATAAATCAATTATAATATACTTGACTTTTTTATGCAATCGTTTCATAATTGATTTAGATCTTTGAGGTTGAGTGAAATTCTCTACCGGCGGTAAAGTCCGCTAACGCCCCTGGGCGCCGAACGGGTGAAATTCCCGTACCGACGGTTATAGTCCGGACAGGAAAGGAGCTAAAATTGAAAAAAATTAAATTCAATGCGCGTTTTATCGCGTGGACTGCCGTGTTTGCGGCGCTTGCGGCTGTGCTGCAACTTCTTGAATTCCATCTGCCCATATTGCCCACTTTTTTGGCTGTGGACTTTTCCGAATTGCCTGCGGTGCTGGCTTCGTTTTCGCTCGGTCCCACCTCCGGCGTGCTGGTGTGTTTGGTGAAAAATTTGATAAAGCTAATCACCACCACCACGGGCGGCGTGGGCGAACTAGCCAACTTTTTGATAGGCATTTTCTACGTCATCCCCGCCGGCGTTATATATAAGTACAAGCGCACGTTCGGCGGCGCGATAATCGGCATGATCGCGGGAATTGTGTGCTGCGCACTTATCAGCGTGCCGCTCAACTATTACGTCACCTACCCCGTGTATTATAACTTTATGTCGCAAGAAGCGATCTTGGGCATGTACCGGGCCATATATTCGGGGACGGATTCCATTTTGGAAGCGCTGTTTATTTTCAACGTACCTATGACTGCGGGCAAGATGCTCATCAACTCCGCCATAACCTTGGTGGTATATAAAAAGCTTTCTAACTTGATAAAGTTCGGCATCCGTCGCAAGAATAAGACGGCGGCGCAGACGTCCGCGGACGGCACAAGCGGCAACGTGAACTGCATTAAATCGGACGAACCGCAGCAAGGCGATTCGAAAACCAAAAATTAAAAAACCTGTCCGCGATTATAAAACTTGAAAGATAAAGCCCCTCTTTGCGAGGGGCTTTGGCTTTTTAGGCGTTATTATTTAATTTGAAGAAGCTACCGAATATGCGGTGAAGGTATTGATTGCATTATCCCTTGAACGGCCAATTGCAATTATTCTTAAAAATCATTAGCCGACGTCCTCCGCCGCAGATTGAATGATTGCCCTATCGGCGATTATGCCGAAGAGGTCGTTCTTTATTACGAGTACATATCCTTCCTGAGAGGTGACGGCTATTCCCTGGACTTGCTCGGTAACGGAATCTCCACCCTTGGTATAAGAGAGGGTGCTGCCGCTCAAAGTTGCGTTTTCGTATTTTTCCGCGCCGAAGTCCGCCGCGGCGATGTTGGCGGACGCGGTGACCGTGCCGGGCATATCGTCAACCGTGGCTGTGCCGCTTGCCGTTATTTCCACGCCGGCAGAGGTGATTTTTGCCGTTGCTGTGCCTTCAAAATCGGGATAAGCCGCCTTAATGCAGGAGACAAGCGCGTCCTGCGCCCTTTTTTCCAAGGAATCGCCCTGTGCATATGCGGACGAGATGACATCCATATCCTTAACAGACGTGATTATAACTTCCTCACCCGCGCAAGCGGCAAGCGCTCCGCACATTGCAACGAGCACTATAGCCATCACCGCGGCAATAAATTTCGCGCCCTTTTTCATAAACATACACCTCATGTATTTTTATATATTAAACATTCCGCATTTAATTTATATATTAAGTATACCACCCTTCCAAAAAACCGTCAAGTTTTTCTTAAAACCCCGCCGCACCTTTTCAAAAAAACTCCCGATTTTAATACCTCACCCCACCCCGCTCCGCCCCTTTCGAGGTACGAATTCCGTACCTCAATTGTTTTTAATTGCGCGAGGTACGGTTTCCGTACCTCGATTAGTGTTGCCGAGGTACGGTTTCCGTACCTCGATTAATTTTAACGTGAGCGAGGTACGGTTTCCGTACCTCGATTAGTGTTGCCATGCCCGAGGTACATTTTCCGTACCTCAATTGGTTTCAATGTGCGCGAGGTACGTTTTCCGTACCTCGATTGGTTTCAACGGGCGCGAGGTACGTTTTCCGTACCTCGATTGGTTTCAACGGGCGCGAGGTACGGTTTTCGTACCTCGATTGATTTTAATGTGCGCGAGGTACGGTTTCCGTACCTCGATTGGCTTTTGTGCGCGAACTACGGTTTCCTTACCTCGATTGGTTTTTGTGCACGATGTACGTTTTCCGCACCTCGACGAATGTTGTCCTGCCCGGGAACGATATAAGATTGTATGGCTGCCCTTCTTCCGTCCAATTTAACATTAGATATTAAATCGGCCGAAATTATGTGCTGTGTACATATTTTGATTTTATCAAGTAAAGAAATCACCATATTATTAAAAATATAAGTGCTGTGGTGCGAGGTACGGTTTCCGTACCTCGATTGATTTTTAGGTGAGCAAGGTATATAACGAATACCTCAATCGGTTTATATTCGAGGTACGGAAACCGTACCTCGATTTGTGCTACCCAGCGCGAGGTACGGTTTTCGTACCTCGAAGAATGTTGTCCTGCTCGATTGGTTCTTTGTGCTCGAGGTACGGTTTCTGTACCTTGATTGGTTCTTT
>CALWKO010000008.1 GCA_944381275.1 uncultured Clostridia bacterium
GCTTGAGCCGCGGTTTCCCCTCTTTTTGCGGGAAAGATAGCAGGGTAGCGCACTTTGCGTTGCCCGCAAAAATTCACCTCTTCCGATTTGAGAGGCAGTCGCCTCTCTCAAGGTAACGCTTGGCAAAAGTGCGATTTTGCCGCGCTCTATTACACTGCTTTATCTCTTCGCAATAGCTTTTAACATTAAAGTGCAACCTTATTTCTTCGTACCTGCGCAAGCTCCGCCTTGCTCACGCACGGCTCCGCGAGAGGACAAGCCGCTCTAATGGTTACGCTTGGCATTTGCCGCGCTTTATTTAAAGGTATTGCTTGGTATTTGCCGCGCTTTATTTACTCGATCAATATATGCAAGTGTAATTGTCACTTTTATGAGCAAATTATGCGAAAACAATTGAAAGTTGGCTTTGCTTATGCTATAATTAAATTATCCTAAAAGCTATTGAATTATTATGGCTGAAATGCAGGGGGATTATATATGAATATTTTTATCTGTTCATCAACTCAAGGTATAGGCGTGAAGATGCGCACGAGAGCGGAAGATTATCTTTATGCTCTAAAAGATAAGCTGGCGGGGTATGGTTTTCCCATAAATATAGCAGGCTGTCTTACTGCCGACGGGGAGGTGCATGAGGAAGGCTCGCAAAAGGTTTTGAATAAGATGATTAAGGAAAGCGATGCGTGCGTGTTTGTGCTCACCACTTCTGTGGGGAGTGCGACTATGGAAGAGTTTAACGTTGCAGTAGGCGCGTTGCTTGAAACGGGGCATCCCAAGATAAGAGTGCTCAGTTATAATTTTCATGATAAAAAGGATAGCGCCAAATGGAGAACTCGGCATGCAAAGGGCGGAATAAAATACGATGATATATCGAAAGTAAAAAAGAAGTGTGATGAGATAAACAGCAAAGGGAAGATAGAAAAGGGAGCGCTGTCTTTTGTGGGAGATTTGGGCGACGAAAACAAGCACAGGATAGAGACAAAACGAATCCTTGAAGCCGTCATAATAAATCACAGCGATGAAGGGAGAAAGGCGATGAGTAGGCTGCATAAAGAGTCGTCCGCCCCCGAAGTTTTAGACGGCGACGATAGAACAAAGGTGCGCATATATTTGTCTTCTGCATTAAATCAAAGCGGCAGGGATATATTATCGCGCAATTTAAGGAGCAGAAACGAACTGCTTACGGGGTACAATATAGGGGTAGAAGTTATTCATTCGGCACAAAATTTGAATACCGAAAAGGAGATTGCAGGCAGTGACATATGCTGCTTTGCTTTTGACGGGGAAGAGAGCGAGCAGGCATTAAAAGAATGGGAAATAGCTTACAAGCAGATGAAAGAGCGCGCTTCCGGAGATAGACCGCTGCACATATATTGCTTTATTGCGCAGGGGGTAAAGGCGAAAAAAGTTCAAAAATTCAAAAAAGACCTGGAAGAAGTGTACTTGCATTATTATAAAAATTACAGCGATTTGGAAGTGGTGGAAAACACCTTGCTGTTAAAGGTTTTGCAAATAAGCAACAGCAACTGTTACATGTTTACTCAAAGCGGCAATATAACAATAGACGGCAAATATTATAGCGGAAGAAGGGGCGTAAAAATATTGGCGCCCCTAGAAGATAAGGTGCAGAAAATTACGCGCGCTACCGATGGTGCGGAGAGTTGGGAAAAACTTTCCGAATGCTTTCAAAAGAATGATATAGAGAGCTTGCAAGAAACCGGCACCACCTTAATAGAGTTGGAGAAATATTGCGCAGTGCAAATACATAACCCCAATGCAACCATACGCAAGCAAGTTGAGACCATGCGCAAATTGTTGAGTGAGGGGAAAATAAAAGAAGCCGTCGATGCCATAAATTTGAAAAGTATACGCAATACTTTTAATAATCTCATTGAAAAGCAGAGGAGCGAAGTAAAAAAGTATTATTTCGACCTGATAATGATGAAGATAAAATTGATTAATATACGCAGCTTCGACTCAAAAAAAGAAAGAGACGACTCGATAAGAGAGAACTATGAGGAGCTGCGCGCTATGTGTAAGGATGTTAACTATGGCGCGGAATATATGGCGAGCTATGCCGAGTGGCTGCTTGAATGCGGCAACGAGGAGCGCGCAAGAGAGGTGCTCCTGGGAGCAAGCGAGAGGGATAGCGCCATATTTACCTATGCAGATTATCCGGAAAGTGGGGAAGAATACATAAAAATTAATTACCTTGTGGGAAAGCTTTTATTTTCATCGGGCGAAAAGGATGCTGCAAAAAAGTATTTGGTAAGGGCTTTGCCCAGGGCGCAATTTTTGTCGTTTAACGAAAATGAAATAATTAATTTTCGACACAACTATTCATTAAATTGCAAAAACGATAAAGAAATCCAGCGGTTGGACAGAGGCGTAGTTATTTGGAAGAAGAATAATGCAGCAGAAAAGGAGAAGAGCTTAAATTTTTTGCCCGACTTTATATATTGTAACGATAGTGAGCAAAACATTTTGCGCTATAAGGACGTGTTGCATATGCTGTATGAAGTAACCGGCGAGCCGGTATGTGTCGTAAAAGAGTACGCCTATACGGCGGAATACTATTACCATGCGAATAAGTACGATAGGGCGGCGGAAAACTACGAAGGCTTTTTAAACTTTTATCGCGATAATCAGGAAGAACTTTCAAAGCAAAAACCTCCGCGCATAAATTTAATAAAGGGCAATAACAAGCTCGACGTCTCAGTTAGTGCGAAGGATAGTTACAGGGATTTTATTTTAGATATACTTACAAATCTTATATATTGCTATAACTATATGGGAAAACGAGATGAGGAGGAGAAAATATACGCCGAGATATGCGAGCTCTTGAAATCGGATAAGGACGACATAGCCAATTATTATAGGAAAATGATTGATTTGAGCGAGTCAAGAGCGGCGGCAATGGTGAATAGCGGGCGGCCAACGGAAGAATGCATGAAAGAGTATAATGAGTGCTTGAAGTATTGTGACAGCTATATTGCCATAGATAAAAGCGGTTGTTCATTAAAGGCGCAGATATTGATTGGTATTGGCAGAATGTATGATAGATATAACGATGAAAGAGCGCTCTCTTATCTTAAGGAAGCTGCGGAATTGTCAACCGACAATCGCTTTCGAAAGGCGGAAGTATTTTTGCATATAGGAGAAAGCCTTAGAGACAGAGGGGTTAAGGATGGAGATAAAGACGCGTTGTGGTATTTAAAAGAAGCATATCGTTTGGCGAAAGAGGTAAGACGCATTAATATGTATGATTACAGTGACGAGATAGGTAGGTATTATTCTTTGCAAGGAGACGAGCAAAATACGGCGGAGTGGATGGATCAGGCTGTCGAGCAGCTGGAAGAGGCGCGAGAAAGCGGGAGTGTAGATGAAAGAGAGGTTGCTAAAATATATTATAATTATTATGCAAATTGCGGTGATATAAATGGAAAGGAAGCCCGCGCAAAGGAGTTGCTGAGCAAGGCATATAGAATATACTGCAAATTGGCAAATATACCCGAGGCGGGGAAAGAAAACGGCAAAGCAGGAAAAGTCAATTTGAATGCCTTGGATAACCTGGTGTTGGCGGCTATGGGGATGTTTGAGGCGTATAAATATGGTGCCGCTGATATGGCGGAAAAATATTTAAGTCAAGCGCGTGATTTATGCTTGAAGTACCGCTCGGCGGGGTGGGCGAAAGGCATGTTGGCACAGTGTTACTATCGCTATGGGGAGTATTACAGAATAAAGCAAGAAAATACTTCCGACGAGAGATATAAGGAAAAGATGAAGGAGAGTTATGTCAAGGCATTTGAAATATACAAACATATAAAAAAGTATGTGGTAATGTGCAGACATATGTTTGTTTGCGCTTACTACATCGCAATTACGGCAACGTCGGCGGCGGAGTGTGAAAAATACTATAATGAAGCTGTGGAAATATATTTGCAATACGCCGGCATTTTAGGAGCGGGCAGCGAGGAACTTTTGGAGAATGTAAAAGGTAAGCTGGAGTATATGAAAAAGGAAAGCGGCGCAGGCAAGCGCTGAGCGAAGAGGCGTATTTATTTAAGAAAAGAAGTGTAAACTCGCCTGCGGCACCTTAACTTAATAAAAATCATCCACTTCCCCCTTGCGCTTATCCCGTTTATCATATATAATATGGGCAGAGGGAAATATTATGAAAAAAAAGTATTTGATAATTTTTGCGGTGATTTTGATAGTTTGCTCGCTGGCGGCGGTTGGCGCTTGCCAAAAAACGCAGGAGAGTGAGGATGTGGCGGAGCTTTCCTATTGGATGTCCTACATAAAAGACGACGCGCCCATTACCGATATTGCCATACCGGGTACGCATGATAGCGGCACTTTGGGGATGATATCCGTTTGCGAAACGCAGAATAAGGACTTTGCCGGGCAGCTCGCCACAGGGGCGAGGTATTTCGACGTGCGCGTGAGGGATAAGGGAGATGAGATGGTGTTTTATCACACGCTCAGCTCGTCCAATACATACAAGGCATTTTTGGAAGATATAGAGGAATTTTTGACGGCAAATCCCACGGAGTTTTTGATTTTGGACTATCAGCATCGTGACCCTTCCGGGGACAAGGAGTTCGATAACAAGCTGTTCTCCATGCTGCTTGAAAAGCTGGGAAAAGAGAGGATCGTGTGTGCGCCGGAGGGAATGAGTAACATAGATTACGTCAACTCGCTCACGCTGGGCGATGTGCGCGGCAAGGTGCTGGTGGCGCTGGGCGATCAAAAAGGGGTCACCGATTACTCCTTTGTGATGGTGCGCGACGCGGACGCTTCGGCGCGCGAGGGCAGCGTGCTCCACTCCCCCTATGTGGGTAAATATAACAAATCAGACTCGGAAGAGTATGTGAATAATTATTTGGACGAATATATCTCGATGTACTCGCAATACGACGGTGGCATATGCGTGCTGCAAGGGCAGTTAACGGGAGGGGTGTCTTTGGAAGATAAAGAAGCAAAGCACGACCCAAATATGAGTGCGTGGATAAGAGCGCTGAAAGATGACGGCGAGCGCCTGAGTAAAATAAACGTAGTTATGCGCGATTATATAACATCCAAAAAATGTATGGACATCATCCAATTGAACATATATAAAGGATATGTAAAGGATAGCCTCATAAATGAATTTAATGAGATTGTGGAAAAACTCGCTTAGTATAAATTAGGTAAAATGTTGAGGACGCAACAAAAATTTTATTGACAGCGCAACATATGCGGTTTATAATTTGCATATAAGAGGCGCTCATGGAACAATTTGATTTGATAGATTACATATGCGTTAATCAGTGCATCCGCCGCGGGATAAGCAAGGAAGCGGCGGAGGAGTTGCGCCGCAATCACGTTTCGCATTTTCATATATTATATATGGCTCTGCTGAGCAAGGCGGAGGGCGGACTTACTTTGAGCGAGCTTTCCACTTACATCGGCATGGACAGGGCTAACGCCACACGCGCCGTAGCCGATTTGGAAAGGCTGGGTTTTGTTAGGCGCGAAAAGCACAAGGAAGGGGAGAAGAAGTATAAGATAGTGCTCACCGAAGAGGGCAAAAAGATAGGCGGGCAGACGATCGCCTTCATGCGCGAAAAGGCGCGGGAGCTGGTGAGCGGATTGACAAAGGAAGAGGCGGAGACCTTTTTTTCACTTATAAAAAAACAAGCCGCATATTTGCGGAATAAGAATTAAAAAGCAAGAATAAGGAGTAACTATGAAGGTTTTGATGTTGAACGGAAGTCCCCACGAAAAGGGGTGCGTATTCACCGCGCTGAGCGAGGTGGCGGACGAGCTTGCAAAATACGGCATAGAAAGCGAGATCTTTCAATTGGGCAAAAAGCCGGTCATGGGCTGCATAAGCTGCAACGCCTGCTTTAAGACGGGCAAATGCTTTTACAAGGAAGACGGCGTGAACGAGTGCGCGGAAAAGCTGCGCGAAGCGGACGCCTTTATCGTGGGTTCGCCCGTGTATTACGCGGGACCCAACGGCGCGCTGTGCGCGTTTTTGGACAGGCTTTTTTATGGCAAGAGCAAGGATTATGCCGGCAAACCCGCCGCTTGCGTGGTAAATTGCAGGAGGGGCGGCGCGAGCGCGGCTTTCGACAGGCTGAACAAGTATTTCACCATATCCAACATGCCCGTGATCCCCTCGCAATATTGGAACTCCACCCACGGTAGAACGCCCGAGCAGGTCAAGCGCGACTTAGAGGGCATGCAGACGATGCGCACGCTCGCCAAAAATACGGCGTGGATGCTGGGCGCACTCGCCGAAAAGCCGCACCCGGAGTACGATAAGCAGATATATACCGACTTTATACCGCGAATAACCGACTAATACATTATAGGGAATTATATGGAAAAAACCGCTGTTAAAAAGGATAAGCTGAGCGTTGTTTTGCGCTACTATCTGCACTATGCGCTGTGGATAGTGCTTGCGCTCGGCTTTTTGACGTGCGAAGCGGTGTGCGAGCTGGAGCTGCCTTCTTATATGTCCTCTATCATCTCGGACGGCATAATGTCTTCTGATTTGACGGAGGTTTTGAAGATAGGCGGCATAATGCTGGCGATCGCGCTCGCTTCCTGCTGTTCTTCGATTATCGTGAGTTTTCTTGCTTCTAGGGTGGGTGCGGGCATGTCTAAGGACTTGCGCGCGGATATCTTTGATAAGGTTCTCTCCTTTTCTTCAAAGGAGTACAACGCCTTTTCCGTGTCCTCGCTCATAACCCGCTCGACCAACGACATCACGCAGATCCAAATCTTCACCATAATGTTCTTGCGCATGGTGATGTACGCGCCCATCATGGGCATAGGCGGCATCATCAAGGCGGTGAACACCGCTTCCGGCATATCCGCGCTGGGCATAGTGGTGGGCGTGGCTCTCGCCGTGGTGGTGTGCGCGATAATAGTGCTCATGCTTGTGGTGCTCCCTCGCTTTACCAAAATTCAAAAGCAGGTGGACGAGGTCAACCGCGTGGCAAGGGAAGGGCTGACCGGCATGCTGGTGGTGCGCGCCTTCAACACGCAAGCGCACGAAGAAGAGAGGTTTGAAAAAGCCAACCTCGCCCTCACCAAGAGCAACTTATTCGTAAACAGGGTGATGAGCCTGCTCATGCCGCTTATCACCATACTCATGAACGGAGTAAGCGTGGCAACGGTGTGGGTGGCGGCGCTTTTCGTGGAGGACTATGTGGCGGTGGCAAACATGATGGCATTTATGCAATACGCCATTCAAATAATCATGTCCTTTATGATGATAAGCATGGTATTCATACTTCTGCCGCGCGCCGTGGTGGCTATGCGCCGCGTATCCGAGGTGCTCTCCACCTCTCCTTCCATCAACGACCCCATCGGCAAGGAAAGCCCGGAAGGGATTCGCTTGAAGGGGGAGATAGAGTTCAAGGACGTGGCTTATAATTACGGCGGAAACGAGAACGCCATAGAGCACATCTCCTTCACCGCCCGCCCCGGGGAGACGGTGGCGATAATCGGCCCCACGGGCAGCGGCAAGTCCACCGTGATAAACCTCATCCCCCGCCTTGCGGACGCGAGCGAAGGCTGCGTGCTGATAGACGGCAAGGATGTGCGCGAATACAACGTGGAGGACCTTAGGCGCAACATAGGCTTCGTGCCGCAAAAGAACATACTTTTTTCCGGTACGATAGCTTCCAATTTGCGCATGGGCGACGAAAACGCCACCGACGAGCAATTGCAAAAGGCGGCGGAGATAGCGCAGGCAACGGAATTCATATCGGAAAAGCCGGAGGGGATAAACGACCCCATAGCGCAGGGCGGCGCGAACGTTTCCGGCGGACAAAAACAGCGCCTTGCCATTGCCAGGGCGCTTGTGAAGAGGGCGCCGATATACGTCTTTGACGATTCTTTCTCCGCGCTCGACTTCAAGACGGACGCGGCGCTGAGGAACGCACTTGCGGAAAACATGAAGGATTCCACAGTGATAATAGTCGCCCAGCGCGTGGGAACCATTATGAATGCGGACAGGATAATCGTGCTCGACGACGGCAAGATAGTCGGCATGGGCACGCATAAGGAGCTGCTGGAAGATTGCGAAGTTTACAAGCAAATAGCAAAATCGCAGCTCAGTGAGGAGGACTTGGCAAGATGAGCAGAGATATGACGAGAACTCCCGTAAGAAGACCCATGCACCGCGGACCGGGCGGTCCCGGCCCGGGAGGAATGCCCGGGGAAAAACCCAAGGAATTCAAAAAGACGCTGATCAAAACCCTGCGCTATATGCGCAAGAATTTGGTCGCCATAATAATAGCCTTTATCCTGGCGATAGGCGGCGTGGTTGCCACCATTCTCGTGCCGGACATAATGGGACAGGCCACGGACGAGCTGATGACGGGCGTGCTGAGGAAGCAGATATACTCCACCGTTAAAGTGGCCGATTCGCTTGTGAACGAGCAGATGATAGCGGACGCGGAAGTTTCCCCCGATACCCCGCTTATGGCATGGCTTGCCGAGCACCCCGAATATATCCCGCAGGAAGATACGGGAATAGACGCGGAGGATATGGAGCAGATGAGCGCGATCACGATAGGGCAGATGGCGGACGCGCATACAGCTCCCACTTTGGGCGAGTATATGGCGCGCCTGGGCATGTCGACGGTGTTCGATTCCCTGCCCGCGGACTATTCTGACGCGGTGTATCACACCTCATTGCTCGAGGGCGAGCCGGGCATAGACGTGGGCGCGATCATCAATACATTGGTTAAAACGCTCATCCTAGTGTGCGTTTCCGGCATACTCTCCTATTTGCAGGGCTTTATCCTAGCCACCGTGGCGCAGAGCGTATCCTACCGCTTCCGCAAGGACATATACGCCAAGATAGACAAGTTGCCGCTCAAATATTTCGACGGCACCACTCACGGCGAAGTGATGAGCTACCTCACCAACGACGTGGACATGATCTCCACCTCGCTCAACCAATCGCTCTCGCAGCTGCTCACGTCGGCGACCACCCTCATCGGCGTTATGGTGATGATGTTCCGCATAAATTGGATACTCACGCTCGTGGCGCTGGTCATCATACCCGTATCCGTGCTGATAATGCTCATCGTGGTGAAGAAGTCGCAAAAGTACTACCTAAGGCAGCAGGAATACCTGGGGCACGTCAACGGGCAGATAGAGGAGATCTTCGGCGGACAGAACGTGGTCAAGCTCTTTTCAGGCGAAGAGCGCGCCAAGAAGGAGTTCAACGAATACAACAGCAAGCTGCAGGAATCCGCTTGGAAGTCGCAATTCTATTCGGGCATCATGATGCCCACCAACAAATTGATGGGTAACATCAGCTTTGTGCTCACCTGCGTGCTGGGCGGCTACTTCGTGATAAACGGCAGTATGCTCGTGGGTCAAATTCAGGCGTTTGCAAGCTATGTGAGGCAGTTCAACCAGCCCATCTCGCAAGTTTCCGGCATAGCCAATACCTTGCAGTCCACGGTGGCGGCTTCGGAGAGGGTGTTCAACTTCCTTGAAGAAAAAGAGGAAACCGAAACGGGCGAGGAAGTGCTCGGCAGGGTGGAAGGCGACGTGACCTTCGACCACGTCCGCTTCGGCTACGACCCCGAAAAGATTATCATCAATGACTTCAACTGCGGCGTAAAGGCGGGGCAGAGCATAGCCATCGTGGGTCCCACGGGCGCGGGCAAGACGACGATAGTCAAGCTGCTCATGCGTTTTTACGAGCTGAACGGCGGCAGCATAAGCGTAGACGGCAAGAAGATAACGGACGTAACGCGCGCTTCATTGCGTGACGAAGTGGGAATGGTGCTGCAAGATACCTGGCTGTTTTCCGGCACCATCATGGAAAATATCCGTTACGGCAGATTGGACGCCACTGATGAAGAAGTCATAGCCGCGGCAAAGTGCGCCTATGCCGATCACTTTATAAACACCCTTCCGGGCGGGTATAACTTTGTGATCAACGAAGAGGGCGCGAACATCTCGCAGGGGCAAAAGCAGCTGCTCACCATAGCGCGCGCCATCCTCGCCGATCCGCGCATCCTCATCCTGGACGAAGCCACGTCCTCTGTGGATACGCGCACGGAACAGCTTATTCAAAACGCCATGGATAAGCTCATGGAGGGCAGGACGAGCTTTGTGATCGCCCACCGCCTTTCCACCATCAAGAATGCCGACCTCATCCTCGTGCTCATGGACGGCGATGTGGTGGAGCAGGGCACCCACAAGCAACTCCTCGCCAAGGGCGGCGCCTATGCGGAGCTTTACAACTCCCAATTCACCGCCCCCGCGGTGGAAGAGGCGCCGAACAAACCCGCAACGGCAAAAAGTTAAACGATAAAACGGGCGCACTCCTTAGGTGAAAACCGAGGGAGTGCGTTTTTTTCGATATAAAACTTGCATCGATTCAATTTGTATGCTATACTCAAATCAGAAGCATAAGGGAGAAGATTATGGCAATGGAAAAAATTGTGAAAATTGCGCCCGCTCTCAGCGGGCGGGGAGATTTTTGCTTTGGCAATCTGCCCGGCAAGTGGGGCGTTACAAGCAGGTATTTCACCTACGGCGGAAGGGCGGTGCTGCCCGTTACGGGGGAGTTCCATTTTAGCAGATACGACAGGGCGCTTTGGCGCACGGAGCTGGAAAAGATAAAGGAGGTGTGCTTGAATTAAAAAAGAAAAATACGGGCACCGCTGTCCGTATTTTTTAGTTGGCGTACCCGAATGGATTTGAACCATCGACACCAAGCGTCGGAGGCTTGTGCTCTATCCTGGCTGAGCTACGGGTACCCATATGCGGTTGGGGATGCGCCTTTTCACCCTCTTTTGCACAGGTGCGCCTCGACAATACAGGGAGTATTGCCTTCGCCGCCCCTGCACAAAATAGGGCAAAAATGCATCATCCGCAACCGCATATGCAATATATAAAAATATATATCACATATTATTTATTCGCATTCAAGAGCGACTCGGCAATACTTAGTATTGCCTTCCTCACTCTTGCGAAAAATCATCCGGAAATCCATCACTCTGAGCCGCATATTATTATGGTGATGGGGACTTGTCCGCAACCGCATATGCAATATAAAAATATATATCACATATTATTTATTCGCATTCAATAGCGACTCGGCAATACTTAGTATTGCCTTCCTCACTCTTGCGAAAAATCATCCGAAAATCCATCACTCACAATCGCATATTATTATGGTGATGGGGACTTGTCCGCAACCGCATATGCAATATATAAATATATATCACATCAAGCGCTTGTTTTAGTTGTTTGGGAGCGGTTTTTGCTGCGCTCTTAAATAAGTTTAGGGTTTTAACGGTGTTAAAACCCTTTTTAGTATAGCTTGTTTTGCGAAAAAAGTAAAGGATTATGAGCGTTTGTCGTCGTCTTCCTCGTCGTCCTCTTCGCCTTCTTCGTCCTCGTCGTCGGGGATGTCCTCCACGGAGTCGATGTCGTAGTTGAAGTCGTCTTCCAAATCGTCGTTGGCGGATTGCTGTTCTTCTTCGTCCGCTTCCGCGTCGGCATAGTCTTCTTCGTTGCCGAACTCGTCGTTGTCGTCGAAGGATTCGTCAAAGTCGTCGTAAAGTTCGTCCTCGCGCATCGCCTCGTAGGAATCTTCGTATTCGGAGTTGCTCGCTTCGGGCTGAGGTTCGCTCTCGTATTCGTCCTCCTTGCCCGAGCGTTCCGCCTTGGCGCGGCACTCCGCGCACATCTTTTCACCGGGTTCAAGGGGATTGATGCCGCAAACGGGGCAGAGCTCTTCGTCGTAATCTTCGCCCACCACTTTGCCGGCAAGCTCTTGCTTGCAGATCTCGCAATATTCTTCCTCTATCGGGATCCAGTTGAGTTCGCAGCGAGGGCACTTTTTATATTTTCCCATATATATCTCCCTTTGCTTTATTTGTATACTTGTTAGGTATATCGGATAGTATTATATAAGCTAATTTCGCATTTGTAAATACCTTTTGCGAAAAAATATATATAATTTTTTTAAATCAACACATTTCGCGCTTTTTGAAGCACAATTTCTTCAAGGCAAGCAGATATATGTCATATATTTTGCGCAAATCGCCCAAGCTCGCCCGCTCGTTGCGCTGGTGAATGGTGGGTTCTTCGCCCGGGAAGCAGGGGCCGAACGCCACCAAACCTTCCGCCACGCGCGCGTAAGTGGCGCCGCCTATCGTGAGCGGAGCATCCTGCCTGCCCGTCACTTCGTTATATGCGCCCAGCAAGCCTTGCACGAGCGGGGAGTTCACGTCCACCGAGTGGGGCAGATGTTCGCCCGTTATCTGCACGGAGCAGGAGAGGGCATGTTCTATCCTCTTTATTATCTCTTCCGCCTTGAAGGTGACGGGATAGCGGATGTCCAGCTCCGCATACAGGCAGGAGTTATCGCTTGAAAGCACGCCCAAGTTGCAGGTGAGCGCGCCGCTTTCTTTATCGGTGAGGGCGCAATTTATGCCGCTGCCGTCCGTGGGGGAGAGGGCGCGGGCTAGCTGCGCCGCCTGAGGGGAGATCTCGCCCAGGGCGAGGAGCACTTTATGCGCGGCGTTTTCGCCCAGCCAAGGGGTGGAGCCGTGGGCGGGCTTGCCGAAAGCGGTTATCTCGTATCCTTCCTTGCAGGGGGTGCAAGTGACGTCCCACGCGTGCACGGGCGCGTCCGCAACGGCGGTGCAGCCGTCCATGACCACGTTCACCCGCTCTCCGCCGCGTATGGAGAGGACGTGTTCGGGCAGGGGCAGGGTGAGGCGAATATGCAGCACGCCCTTTTCACACGCGATGACGGGGAAGTCTGCGTCCGGGGAGAAGCCTTCTTTCGGCCATACGTCCACTTGCGAGTAGCGCTCGGCGCACTTCCAGCCGCTCTCTTCGTTCCCGCCCGCAAAAAAGCGTATCTTGCGGCAGGGCGCATACCCTTCCTTCAACAGTTGCTCGGCGGCGTAAAGGCAGAGCAGGAGGGGCCCCTTGTCGTCCAGCACGCCTCTGCCGTAGAGGTATCCGTCCGCTATCTCGCCCAGGGGGGAGTGATCCCAGCCCTCGCCCAAGGGGACGGTGTCTAGGTGACCCAGGATGGCGAAAGGTTCTCCCTCGCCTATGTCCGCAGTGACGTAATAGCCACCCTCGTTGTGCACGGTAAAGCCCATGCCATGCGCAAGAGAGGCGAACTTTTCCAGCACCTTCCCCACGCCTTCGCCGAAGGGGGAGGAGGGGCAGGGCGCGCCTTGCACGCTCTCTACCGCCAAAAATTCCTTTATGCCGTTTATCGCGTTTTCAAAGTTGTCCATAATTCACCTGCCGCTTTGTTTTAATCTATTATACGCAATGCGGCGAAAAATGTACACAATTTATTCGGTCATGGGAAAATTTTCAAACAAAGTAAAGGCAATCGTATTGAATTTCCCCGTAAATGTGGTAATATTATAATGATCAAAGAAAAAGGACGAAAAAATGAAAGAAGTAAGAACAAGATTTGCACCTTCACCCACCGGTTTTATGCACATCGGCAATTTGCGCACCTGCCTATATGCCTACTTATTCGCACGCAAGATGGGCGGCAAATTCATTTTGCGCATAGAAGATACCGACAGGGAGAGATACGTCGACGGCGCGGTGGAAGTCATCTACCGCACGCTGGAGAAGGCGGGCATAGAGCACGACGAAGGTCCTGATAAGGACGGCGGCTGCGGTCCCTATGTGCAATCCGAGCGCAAGAGCATATATATGGAGTACGCCAAAAAGCTCGTGGAGCTGGGCGGCGCTTACTATTGCTTTTGCTCCAAAGAAAGGCTGGATTCCCTTGCGGGAGAGGGCGGCATTAAAAAGTACGACAAGCACTGCCTGCATTTGAGCAAGGAGGAAGTGGAGGCAAAACTCGCCGCGGGCGAGCCTTTCGTGATAAGGCAGAACGTCCCCACGGAGGGCGTTTCGGAATACGACGACATGGTCTACGGGCATATAGCCGTGCCCAACGCGGACATGGAGGACGGCATACTCATCAAGTCGGACGGCATGCCCACATATAACTTCGCCAACGTGGTGGACGACCACCTCATGCGCATATCGCACGTCATCCGCGGCATGGAGTACCTCTCCAGCACGCCCAAGTATAATCTGATGTACGACGCCTTCGGGTGGGAGAGGCCCGCTTATATGCACCTGCCGCCCATCATGAAGGACGCCCAGCGCAAACTTTCCAAGAGGTACGGCGACGCCAACTTTGAGGACTTTTTGGCAAAAGGCTACCTGCCGGAAGCTATTGTCAATTACATCGCCTTGCTCGGCTGGTCGCCCAAGGGCAACGAAGAAAAGCTGAGCATGCAGCAGCTCAAGGAGCAGTTCGACGTGGAAGGGCTGAGCAAGTCCCCCTCCATCTTCGACGAAGCCAAGATGCGCTGGCTGAACGGCGAGTACTTAAAGGCGATGACGCCCGCGCAGTTCACCGCCGTTGCTCTGCCGTGGTACGAAAGCAGCGACGTAAAGGGGATGTTCGATTACGACAAACTTTCAAAGCTGCTCATTCCCAGGGTGGAGATATTGAGCGAGATCCCCGAAAAGATAAACTTTTTGGCGCATTTCACGGCATACGACCCCGCCATGTTCGAGCACAAAAAGATGAAGATCACCCGTCCGCTCGCGCTGGAAGTTTTGCAAAAGATCCGCCCCGTACTGCTTGAAGAGAGGGTGTGGACGGATGAGGATTTGAAGGCGAAACTTTCCGAATGCGCGCAAGCATGGCAGGTAAAGAGCGGGCAGGTATTTTTGCCCCTGCGCCTCGCTATAACCGCGGCGGCGGTCACCCCCGGCGGCGCCACGGAGATAGCCGAGCTCCTGGGCAAGGACGAAACGATCAGGCGATTGGATTTCAGCATAAAGCTGCTGCAGGGCACACAAGAGTAATTATTTGCGGTATAAAAAGAGGGCGCACCCTTGCGAGTGCGCCTTTTTTGCACCTGCAATGTAAAGAATATGTAAAATAATAATAAAAGATGTAGCCAAACGGAAAAATCAAGACTCTTAAATAATGTAAGGGAGCAAGAGGAAGTTATGCAGTAATCTAACAATGCAACCTATCATCTATACCATCATCCTAAAAGTATCCGGCGGGAGTTTTTCCGCCGGGTATTTTTTGCGGCGGCACGCTTGGAGCAATGGATTTTTGTGTTTTGCGGGGCGCGGAAGCTTTTGCGCAGGTATAAATAAGGGCGCACCCTTGCGAGTGCGCCCTTATTATTTTGCGTCAATCTTAGAAGTTCAGCTTTACGCGCAGGGTATGCGTCTTCTTGGGGAGAATGTCGTAGTGCGGTTTGGTGCACGCCATGGCGGGGGTGTCGCCGCCCACGCCGCGCTGTTTGCCGTCGATGTTCACGGTCAGGCGGTCGTCTCTGCCCAGCTCGCAGGAGTGCTGCGCGTTGAAGAGTTCCATGGTGGTGTAGGGGTGTACGGTCATTTCAAAAGGTGCGTTCACCGCCTTTATGCTCACGCCGCTGCCCGCGCCTATCTCGGCGTATCTCACGCCCGTGTGGTCGCCGTTTTCCTGGGGATAGAGGTAGTCGTGGATGAAGTCCTCCGCCTTGCCCTCGTAAAGTCCCAGCTTGGCGGCGGTGGCGCGGTCGCAGTAATTCTCGTGCGGTCCTTTGCCGTAGAACTTCACGCCGTCCACGCCCTTAGCCAGGCGGAAGGTGAAGCCGTAGCGCTCCATGCTCTTCTTGGGCACCACGTTCATCGTCATGTCCAAGCCGCCATCGCCGTCGAATACGTAGGTGGTTTCCAGCGATTTAAGGGTGCGCATCTTCCACTTGATGTGGATATACACCTTGTCTTCGCGCACTTCGCAGCGCACCTTGCCCGCCTTCAACGTCTTCATCGCGTTGCGGTATCTGCTCTTGCCCATGAATATATCCGCCACAAAGCCGGGGACTTGGGGCAGGGCGTCGTTGTCTATCGTGGCGCGGAAGAAGTCGGGTTTGACGGGGGAGGTGAGGCGCTCCTTGCCGCCCTTCTTAACGGAGGTTATCTCGCCGTTTTCCAGGGTGTAGACCACGTCCGCAGCGGTCACGGTTATCTTCTGACCCTCTTCCTTCAGCTTGGCGCCGCCCTTGCCCTCTTCCGGGGTGAAGTCGTATTCGCGCAGGATAAACTGCTCATATGAGACCACATGGCCCGCGGGGGCGTACAGCTCGTCCTTGCCCAGCATGAGCTTTACGTTGCACACCACTTCGCCCTTTTCGGGGAAGGCGGGGAGGGTGAGGTTATACTTAGTCACGCTGCCCGCTTCGCCGGCAACTTTAATCTCCTCTTCGCCCAGCTTTTTGCCTTCGCATTCGTACTGAACAAGGCATTTGAAGGAGTCCAGCGCGGTGAACATGAAGTTGTTCTTCACGGTCATCACGCCGCCGCTGTATTCAAAGTCCACCATGCGGTGCTGATACTTCACTTCGTAAAGGGCGGGGTTGGGGGAGCGGTCTGCGCGCACGATGCCGTTGAAGGCAAAGCGCCCCGCGTTGGGCGTGTCGCCGAAGTCGCCGCCGTAGCACCACTTATCCTTGCCGTCCTTCGTCTTTCTGTGAATGGATTGGTCGGCAAAGTCCCAAATAAAGCCGCCCGCCAGCCTGTCATATTTGCGGTAAGCGTCCCAATAGTCGGAGAAGTTGCCCAGGGCGTTGCCCATGCAGTGGGCGTATTCGCATTGAATAAAGGGCAAGTCGCGGTACATATCGGGGGTGTATTTGCTGCCCATGGGCGACCACAGAGCCACGCAATGGCGCATGGGCTTGTTCTGACCTATCACGGGCATCTTTTCCACGTGGGAGTACATCTCGCTCAGCACGTCGCCCACTTTGCCGGTGGGGTCGGGTTCGTAGTGGATGAAGCGGGTCTTGTCCATCTCCAAAATCTTTTCCTTCATTATCTTGAAGTTCTTGCCGAAGCCCGCCTCGTTGCCCAGCGACCAGCTTATTATGCAGGCGTGGTTGCGCAGCCTGCCCACCATGTTGCGTGCGCGGTATACGCAGGAATCCTTCCAGCTCTTTCTGCCGGTGGGGATGAACATGGCAAGTCCGTGCGATTCCAAATTGGTCTCCGCCATTACGAGTACGCCGTACTTGTCGCACAGCTCATAGAATACGTCCTGGTTGGGGTAGTGGGAGTTGCGGATGGCGGTGATGTTGTTCGCCTTGCACAGCTTTATGTCCGCTTCTATCAGCTCCTTGGGCACGGCATGGCCGTGGTAGGGGTGGAACTCATGCCTGTTCACGCCGCGTATTTTGAGCGCCTTGCCGTTGAGCAGGATGAAGGGACCCTTGCCGTCGCTGTACGGCACGATCCTTATCTCCCTAAAGCCGAACTTGCAGCGGCGGGTGTCGACGAGTTCGCCGTCTAATGTCAGCGTTACTTCCACGTCGTAAAGGGCGGGGGATTCGTGCGACCACAGGTTTACGCCGCAAACTTCGCTCTTTAAGTCCTTTATCTTGCTCTTTATGTATTTCTTCTTCTTGTCGGATTTTTCCACGCCTGCGGAAAGCAGGGCGATTTGCTTTCCTTCGTAGGAGAGGGCGACTTTTACTTCCGCCTTTTTGCCGGAAAGCTCGCCCGCGACGCGCGTCTGCACGTCGGCGAGGAAGGTCGCGTCCTTGTAGTCGTTTTTCAGCTCGGAGCGCACATAAAAGTCCTCGATCATCGCCTGCGGCTTATAGATGAGGTACACGCTGCGGAATATGCCTGAAAGGCGCCACATATCCTGGTCTTCCAGGTAGCTGCCCGTGCAGTAGCGGTATACGGTGACCGCCAGCTTGTTTTCGCCTTCCTTGACGTATTTGGTTATATCGTATTCCTGAGGGCTGAACGTATCTTCCGAATAGCCGACGAATTCGCCGTTTACGTATATGTCGCCGCAGCTGTTGATGCCGTCGAAGCGGAGGAATACGCGCTCGTTTGTCTTCTTCACCTTGAAGGTCGTCATGTAGCAGCCCGCGCTGTTGCGGTAGCCCTTAACGTGGGGGATGAGCAGGGGGTTGAACTGCACCAGGGCGTAAGGATAGGTGAAGTTGGTGTAGATGGGCTTGTCGTAGCCTTCTATCTGCCATTCCGAGGGGACTTTTATCTTGGTGAAGCCCTCCGCCTTGGCGCCCGGCTTTTCGTAGCCTTGGGGGATTTGTGATACTTTTTCCACAAACTTGAAGTCCCATTCGCCGTCTAAGCACTCGGCGGTGGGGTTGCCGTCCTTGTCCAGGGGGAAGCCGGCGGCATAACGCTTTTCGGCATTTATGTTGTATACCGACAGTTTGCTCCAGTTTTTCATAATGTTCTCCTTATTTGACTGACGCACACGCAAAAAAAATACGCGCGTTTTATATATTATAACATATTCTTTACATAAAATCTACACTATTTCCCAAAAATACGCCATTTATCAGAAAGAATGCTTTATACGGCTTGTTTATCGAATATTTGTTGCTTTTGCAACTTGACGGAAGTATATATATCTGCTATAATATTGTATAATAAAGTTAAGAGAGGCTAACAGGGGTTGAAAACACTCACTTTCAATGTGCAGGGCATGACGTGCGTCGTCTGCTCCGGAACGGTGGAAAAGGCGTTAAAAGCTCTCCCCACCGCGGAGGGCGTGGCGGTCAACTTCGCTTCCGGCAAGGCGGTAATTTCCTATGACGAAAACGTGATTTCGGAAACGGATATCGCCATGGCGGTGACCAAGGCGGGGTATAAGCCCGTCATCGGCGAAGTAAAGCAGGAAAAAAAGCACGATTTGGCACAGATAAAACTGATAGTTTCCTTTGTGCTGGGCATGGCGCTGCTCCTTTGGGCGATGCTGCCCATGATAGGCGTGCCCTATCCGGACGCAATTTCACCCGATAACGGCACCTTGGCTTTTGCCACCGTGCAGCTCATTTTATGCGTTCCCGTGCCCATTTTGAACTTTGGGTATTACATCCGCGGCTTTAAGAACTTATTCAAGCTCAAGCCGAATATGGACAGCCTCATCGCCGTATCCACCACCGCCGCTTTCGTATACAGCCTTTATAACTATGTGCGCATATGTATGGGCGCGGAAGGGCTGGGGCATTCCCTCTACTTTGAATCGGTTTCCGTCATCATCGCGCTCATCTCCTTGGGCAAGTATTTGGAGCACCGCTCCCTGCAGAGGACGGGCAACGCCATAGCCGCGCTCACCGCGCTCACGCCCAAGGTCGCCACCGTCATCCGCGGCGGCAAGCAGATGCTCATCCCCTCGGAGCAGGTGGTCACGGGCGACGTGGTGCTCGTAAAGGCGGGCGAGAGTTTTTGCTGCGACGGGGAGATCCTCACCGGCAGCGGCGAAGTGAATGAAAGTATGCTCACGGGCGAGAGTATGCCCGTGGACAAAGCGCCCGGGGACAAGGTGTTCGGCGGCACGATAAACGGCAGCGGAACCCTCACCTTCCGCGCGGAGGGCGTGGGTGCGGATACCGCCCTTGCCAAGATAATCAAGATGGTGGAGGACGCGCAAAATTCCAAGGCGCCCATCGCCAAACTTGCGGACAAGATAGCGGGCGTATTCGTGCCCGTGGTAATGGCTATCTCCGTCATCGCCACCATAATTTGGGGCGCGACGGGTCAGACGGCGGCGTTTTGTATGCAGATATTCGTGGCGGTGCTCGTCATCGCCTGCCCCTGCTCGCTGGGGCTCGCCACTCCCACGGCGATCATAACGGGCACGGGCAGGGCGGCGCGCCGCGGAGTGCTCTTTAAGAACGCGGAAGCGCTGCAAAAGCTCGCGGGCGTGAACTGCGTGGTGTTCGACAAGACGGGCACTATAACCGAAGGCAAGCCCAAGCTCACCGATTTTGCGGGCAAGGACAGGGCGCACGCGCTGGGCATAGCCTCCGCTTTGGAGAGCGCGTCCACCCACCCCCTGGCGGTTGCGGTGTGTGAAGCGGCAAGCGAGGAAGGCGCGCCTTCTTTCACCGCGGAGGGAGTGACCAACGTGCCCGGTTTCGGACTTTTCGGCAAGGTGGAAGGAAGGGAAGTGCTCGTGGGCAAGGAGGGCTTCCTCACCTCGCGCGGCGTGGACATATCCGCCTTTGCGGGGGAGATAGCGCGCATGCAGTCGGAGGGTAAAACCGCCGTATGCGTGGCGGAAGAAGGTGCGGCTGCGGGCGTCTTCGGCATTGCGGATACAATAAAGGAGGGCGCCGCCAAGGTATGCTCAGAACTTGCCAAGCTGAACATCCGCACCGTGATGCTCACGGGCGACAACCTGGTAACCGCGCAAGCCATGGCAAAGCAGGCGGGCATAACGGAAGTCATCGCGCAGGTGCTCCCCGGTGACAAGGCGGCAAAGATAAGGGATTTGCAGCAATCGGGCTTTAAGTGCCTTATGGTGGGCGACGGCATAAACGACGCTCCCGCCCTCGCCCAAGCGGACGTGGGCATGGCGATAGGCGCGGGCAGCGATACCGCCGTGGAGTGCGCGGACGTGGTGCTCGTGGGCAGCAGCCTCTCCGCCTGCACGGACGCGGTGCTGATAAGCCGCGCCACCATGCGCAACATAAAGGAGAACTTGTTCTGGGCGTTCATCTATAACATCATTGGCATCCCATTTGCCGCGGGCGCGGTGTATGCGATGGGCGGCCCCTTGCTCAACCCCATGTTGGCGGCGCTCGCGATGAGCCTTTCTTCCATATGCTTGGTGTCCAACGCGCTCAGGCTGTCCGCTTACAACGCGGACAAGGCGCGCGCCCGCTTAGACGGCACTTTGGAAGAGTGGAAGCGCAAGCGCAAGCAGGATAAAAAGGCGGCAAGGGAGAGGAAAAAGCAGGCAAAACTCGCCTGCGCAACGGGCGCTTGCCCCATAAATGCGAATAACATTACAAGCCCCGAAAGGGACGAGGAGGGATATATGAAACTTACAATCGGCGTAGACGGAATGATGTGTGCGCATTGCGAAGCGCGCGTTGCCGGCGCTTTGGAGGCTATTGACGGCGTTAAAAAGGCAAAAGCCAGTGCAAAAGACAAAAATGTCGTCGTAAAATTTGACGAAGACAAGGTCGACGTAGTAAAATTGAAGCAAACCATAGAGGAGCAGGGTTACAAGGTAACCGATTAGTATGTTAAAAAAAGTAAAAACGCTGCTCTCTTCCGAGGAAGTCAAGGCGCTCACCCCGGTAAGCGAGCATTTGCGTGCAATCAAGGAAGAAAGGGACAGGCAGGCGGAAGCCATTTTGACGGGCGCGGATAAGCGCAAGATGCTCATCATCGGTCCGTGCTCTGCGGACAACGAGGACGCCGTGTGCGATTACGTCGCGCGTCTTGCAAAGGTGGCGGACAAGGTGAAGGACAGCTTCCTCATCATTCCGCGCATCTATACCAATAAGCCACGCACGCGCGGGGAAGGGTATAAGGGTATACTGCACAATCCCGATCCCCATAACTCCGCCACGGATATACAGGCGGGCATCATTGCACTCCGCAAGATGCACATCCGCGCCATATCAGAAAGCGGACTTTCCAGCGCGGACGAGATGCTGTATCCCGATAACCATGTGTATCTGGACGATTTGCTCACCTACGTCGCAATCGGCGCCAGGAGCACGGAAGATCAGCAGCACAGGCTGGTCGCCAGCGGCATAGACCTGCCCGCGGGCTTCAAAAACCCCATGAACGGCAGCGTGCGCGTGACGATAAACTCCATTTACGCGGCGCAGATCCCCAATGAGTTCAAGTATCGCCAATATCAGGTGAAGACGGAGGGCAACCCCTTCGCCCACATGATCTTGCGCGGCGGCGTGGACGTTTATAACAACAACTTCCCCAACTACCACTATGAGGACGTCATGAACGCCATCGAACTTTATGAAGCGGCTTCGCTCAAAAACCCCGCCATCATAATCGATACCAACCACTCCAACAGCGGTAAAAAATACCTCGAGCAGGTGCGCATAGCCAAGGAGATCTTCACCAACATGCGCTGGTCGGAGAAGATGCATACCTACGTCAAGGGACTTTTGATAGAAAGTTACATTCAGGACGGCGCCCAACCCGTCACCGGCAGCGAGTACGGCAAGTCCGTCACCGACGCCTGCCTGGGCTGGGAAAAGACGGAGCGCCTTATCTGCGACTTGGCGGATATGCTGTAATCCCGCACGTCAATCACACCCCGCGCCCAAAGCGCGGGGCTTTTTTTGCCAATCGTCGGAAAAAATTTTCGCCATTTATCGGAAAAATTTTTCGCCATTTATCGGAAAAGTATTGAAATCGCATAAAATATGTGGTATGCTTAATACATAAAGACGGAGGCAAAATGAAGAATTACAGGAAGCGAATTGCGGACGATATATTAAAAAGAAAGCTGGAAGGCAAGGGTGCCGTTTTGATAGAAGGCCCTAAGTGGTGCGGAAAGACCACGACTGCCGAACAGGTGGCGGCCAGCTGCCTTTATATGAACGACCCGCACAATATAAAGCAATATCTCACTTTGGCGGAGATAGATCCGCAGATATTGCTCAAAGGTGAAACGCCCAGGCTGATAGACGAATGGCAAATCGCGCCCAAGCTGTGGGACGCTATCCGTTTTGAAGTGGATCATCGCGGAGAGCAGGGGCAGTTTATTTTGACCGGATCGGCTGTGCCGCCCAAAACCGACGATATTCGCCATACGGGCACGGGCAGATTTACGCGCCTGCTTATGAGGACGATGAGCCTTTACGAATCGGGGGAAAGCAGCGGTGAAGTCAGCTTGAAGCAGATGTTTTCCGCGCCCGAAAAAGTGCGGGGAATATCCAGCTTCGGCATAGAGGATTTGGCATTTGTCACCTGCCGCGGCGGATGGCCGCAAGCCATAGATATGCGTGAAGAAATAGCGCTCGATCAGGCTGCGGATTATTATGATTCCGTCGTGAACGCGGATATAACCCGAGCATACGGCATGAACAGGAATACAGAGCGGGTAAAGCGCCTTATGCGCTCTTACGCCAGGGCGCAGGGCAGTCAAATGCCCATAAGCGCAATATGCGAAGACGTGAGGGCGAACGATGAAAAGTCGTTTAACGAAGAAACGGCGGCAAAATATATAGGCGTATTGAAAAAGATATTCGTCGTGGAAGATATGCCGGCATGGAACCCAAATTTACGCTCGAAAACGGCTATACGCACTTCCGATACGAGATATTTTATAGATCCGTCCATCGCCGCGGCGGCTTTGGGGATAGGTCCGCAAGATCTTATCGCCGATTTGGCAACGTTCGGTTTTATGTTTGAAGCGCTTGCCGTGCGCGATTTAAGGGTGTATGCGGAAAGTTTGGGCGGAGAAGTTTTTCATTATCGCGATAAAGATAAGTTGGAGTGCGACGCCGTCGTCCATCTTAAAAACGGTTCTTACGGACTTATCGAAATAAAGTTGGGCGGAGATAGATTGATAGAAGAAGGCGCGGCGACATTAAAAGAGCTTGCCGATAAAATAGACACCGTAAAGATGAAGGCTCCCTCATTTTTAATGGTCTTGGCGGGCGTGGGCGAATTTGCCTATCGCCGCAAAGACGGCGTATATGTGGTGCCGATAAGCACCTTGAAAAACTAGCGGACAATGTAACGTCAATGGGAATTTTGTGATTTTTTTGCCAAAAATCGCCCGAAAAATGTGAAAAATCGGCTTAAAATCTGCCGAAAAATGTGAAGCTAAAATTTACTTAACATATTTTCGGGGATAAAAGACGATTTTTTCTTTATATATGTCAATTATACCCGTAAAGGTCGAATTGGGTAACCGCGTTTGCCATAAAGCGGTTCAAAAGGGCGTCCTGCGGGCGGGATATGTCGGCAAACCACTCCGCTTCAGCAAAGGCGGCATAGCAGGCGGACTTTATCCGATAGTCGGGCGAGAGGGGGCGGACGGCGGCATAATTTTCTAAAAGGTTATAGCGGCCGCCACCGTTTTCGCTCAGCTGGAATAGCTCGTATTCGGCATCCCCCCACATGGTGTTTATCGGATCTATCATGCAAAGGTAAGCGCCGCTGTTTATCATGATGTTCTCCGCGTTCAAGTCGCCGTGGATAAGGGCGGGATAGGCGGGTTCGTCGAAGATCTTATCGAAATATGTAAATACGTTTTCCAAAAGAGCGGGCACGTCCTTAGAAAAAAGCCCGCTTCTTGCGGCGTTTTCTATCTTTAAAAACTGGCGGGAGGCAATGGCTTTGTAACATTCGCGCCATGTGGCGTATCTGCCGCCGTGCAAGTCTTCTTCGCTTGCTATTCTGCCAAAGCCGGTGCCGCGCAGTGAGTGCAGCTTGGCTATGTCCGCAGCCGCCTGCTTGCCTATGCGCGCAAAGTTGCAGCCCGAGGGCGGCTTGGCGGCGTTGGTGCCGCAGATGTACTCCATAACAAGGCAGTTTTCGCCGTAAGAAGAGTAAATTTCAGGGATCTTCACGCCGGAAGTTTCCAGGGCGGAATACCACAGCTTTTCCTTCTCCGCGTCGCCCGCGTTGTGAAAGACCTTAACCGCGGCGCGGTAGGGCGGGGTGGGAAAATTGGCGCAAAACACACTCCCGAAAGCGCCCGTCCCCACGCGGAAGAGGGAGTTTACGGAAGTGGAAAACACCTGTGAAATTGCCTGTTTTGCCGCAGTTTCCATACCTTTATTTTAGCACAAAAAAGTGAAAAATTCAACAGCAATTATGCGATTTTTCGCCCCCTGCCTGCCGTTTTATAGGGGAAATCGAGTTATATTGCCGCCTATTTTTCCTCTGTGCCGTCCTCATGCCGCTCTCTTTCGCTAGGCTTGCGTATCAAGACGGTGCCCACGTTGAAGCGCGCCGCCACCTTGTCAAGCCGCACCACATATGTGAGTAAGATTGCGAGCACGCACCCCACTGCGCCCTGCAAAATATCTATCGGCAGCTGAACCACGGCTCCGGAAAGGCGGGTCGCAGGGGAATCGCCCTCTCCCCAAAATAGCACGTTTGTGCCGAAGTATCCCACAGCCATCACCACGGCGGAAAGGACCATGGCGGCTATGCCGAGCGCCGCTTGAAGGGGAATGTGCTTGCGCGCGATTTTGGGGATGACGTACTTGATGAGCAAGCCGCAAAGCGCACCCTCCACCGCCTTGATAACCAAGGTGAAGGCAAAGGTGGCAGGGAACACGATGAGGTCTGCAAACATCGCTCCCAAGCCGCCCGCGATCGCCGCCACCGCGGGGCCGAAGAGCGCGCCCGCGGTGAGAACCATCGCGTCGCCCAAGTTTACGTAGGCGGAACCCAAATTGATCCCGATAAAGGTGAACGCCATCACAAGACCGGTCATAACGCCCGTTACGGCGATGTTCAGCACCGCGCGCCTGGGTTTTGTCACTTGTTTCATAGGTAATACCTCCGAAAGAAATTGACAAAATATTCTAAGTAAAAAACGCGTCCGAACAGGGCGGACGCGTTAAAAGAAGCAATAAACTGTTTCTTTCCCGATCTGACTTTACAGGCGGTTGCGGAATCTCACCGCATCGGCTGACGGGGCTGTAGGACTTGTCCGCTCATGGCGGCATTACCTCCGGTCGGCTAATAGCCTGCCCAAAGAATATTTTGTTGAGATAAATATAGCACGGCGGGAAGGGGATGTCAAGGGATTAGATGATTGTTGAGGGACGCAAATTACTTTTTGCGGAGCACACCCGTAGCCGTCCCTCAAAAATCGTGGAAATTTGCTTTTGATAATTATGACATTAAAACAAAGTGCGATAAGCAAATCTCTTTGCGCGGCGACGGATACAGCAACGATACTTGATACGTTACTAATCTTTCCGCATATGAACGACAAAGCAAGGCAAGCGCAACGTTTAACATATTAAGATAGAGTGCTTACTTTTGCAATAAGACCAAACAAGTGTAAATCCGCCCGCGGTACCGCAACTTTTGCGCGGCGTTGCTTGCGACTGTACGCGCAAAAATATCACGCGCCCTCTCGTCGCCTTGGCGGTTTGAGGGCGCATTTCACTTTTTGGCACACGGATAGTTGTTCATGGAGAATAGTATATCTGCCAAAAAATATCACTTTTCGGAAGAAACGCAACATTCGCTTAATTCGCAACCTTGATCTTCCGAAAAATATCACGATTTTTTCAAGTCGCTATCGCTTCGCAAACAATTACTTTGTGACTTGAAAAAATCATATTCATTGTCACTCCCTTCTCCTTTTGAATATATTGGTATGTGCAAAATTTTTGACGCAATATTTGACAAGGGGGCTTGATATGGGCGACAATATCTACATAGATAAAAATGCCGTGGTGGAAGAGGGCGCAACCGTCTTTCCAAATAATTACATAGGCGCGGGCAGCGTGATAAAGGCGGGGGCGGTGCTGCGCCCCAACAATATCATCGAAGGCAGCATAATAGAGGGCGGAGCGGTGGTGACCGCCAGCGTGCTTGAAGGCGCCTTTGTGGGCGCGGGCGCGCAGGTGGGGCCGTTCTGCTATATGCGCGAGGGCGCAAAGGTGGGCGCGGGCTGTAAGGCGGGCGATTTTGTGGAGATAAAGAACGCCTCGCTGGGCGAGGGGAGCAAGGCTTCCCATCTGACGTACATCGGCGACGCGGACATAGGCAGGGAGTGCAACGTGGGGTGCGGAGTCATATTCGTGAACTACGACGGCAAGCACAAGCACCGCTCCGTCGTGGGCGACAGGGCGTTTATAGGGAGCAACAGCAATATAATCGCGCCCGTGAACATAGGCGACGACGCATATATCGCCGCGGGCACGACGATAACGGAAGATATTCCGCCCGCCGCGCTGGTGATAGGCAGGTCGCGGCAGGTAGTTAAGGAAGGCAAGGCGATAGGCAAATTCAAGCTGATGTGAGGTGAGTATGGAAAAGCTGAAATTCGGAACGGACGGGGTGCGCGCGCTCGCGGAGGAGATGGACGGCGCCGCCTAC
Source organism: uncultured Clostridia bacterium (assembly GCA_944381275.1). Classification (GTDB taxonomy): domain Bacteria; phylum Bacillota; class Clostridia; order Christensenellales; family UBA3700; genus Alloclostridium. The sequence goes on from CALWKO010000008.1 coordinate 26,923, forward strand.
AACATAGGGCGCATGATGCGCGGGGAAGTCATCCTGGGCAGAGATACTCGCGTTTCGGGCGAGCGCCTGGCGCACATCTTCGCCATGGGAGCTTCCGACGCGGGCGCGCACGTCACCTATGCGGGGATAATGCCCACGGCTGGCGTGGCTTACCTCACCAAGAGCAGGGGCGCGGATTACGGGGCGGTCATATCCGCCTCGCACAATCCGCCCGAATATAACGGAATAAAGGTGTTTTCCTCAGACGGCTGCAAGGTGAGCGCGGAGGAAGAAAACAGATTGCAAGCCGCCCTAGGAATGCAATTTGAAAGGAAGGGCGCGTTCAACGTGACAGCGGACGAGTGCGCTGCGGAGGAGTACATAAACTTTTTGTGCTCGGCGGGGGAGAGGCTGGACGGCATGAATATCGCCCTCGACTGCTCCAACGGCGCGGCGAGCGTGATCGCGCCCGAGGTGTTCTCCCGCCTGGGCGCGAACGTGCAGGCGGTGGGGATAAATACGGGCGGCAAGGACATAAACGCGGGCTGCGGCGCGCTGCACATAGGCACGCTGAAAATGCGCCTCCCCGGCGAATATGCCCTCGCCCTCGCCTTCGACGGGGACAGCGACAGGCTCATGGCGCTTGATAATGAGGGGAATATCCTCGACGGGGACAGAATAATGTACTTGATAGCCGCCCTAACAATTCAAAAAGGCGAAAAAATCGCATGTGCGGTGGGTACCGTCCTTTCAAACGGCGGCACCGAGGAGGCTTTTGAAAAGCTGGGCGTGAAGTTCTTGCGCGCCAAAGTGGGGGACAAGTACATAAAAAGGATGATGGACGAGTGCAAAGCCGAGATGGGCGGAGAGCAATCGGGGCATATTATCCTTTCAAAATACGCGGGCACGGGGGACGGCATACTCACCGCCGTAGTGCTCTCCCGCCTTTTGAAGGGGAAGAGGGCGGGCGATTACGCCTATCCCGTGTTCCCGCAATTTGAAGAGAGCATCCCCGTTGAGGACAAGGCGGCAGCCGAGGCGCCGAGCGTTATGCTGGTGGCAAAGAAGTGGGAAGATGAGGGGGTGCGCGTGCTCGTCCGCCCCAGCGGCACGGAGAGCAAGATACGCATTATGACCGAATGCCGCGATAAAAATAAGGCGCTTGCCGCAATAAAGGAGATAAAAGGACAGGTAGAAAAAGCCGCCCGATGAAGGGCGGCGGGATTTACAGTTTGTCTTCTTTGGCTTTTTGTTTTTCCAGCCGCTTGTAATACATCTTTTGACCTATACCGCGGATGAACGCCGCTATCTTGTCGGTGAGCGGCTGAGAGGGGACTTTACCATTGAAGGCGTAGGGTTGGAAGATTTCCAGGTAGGGTTCCAGGCGGCAGGAAGTTATCACCAGGCGCAGGGCGGAGGCGGATATTTTTTTGAAGTGCGCTATTCGCTTGAAGCCTATCGTGGTGCCTGAATGCACCTTCTTCTCCCCGTGCGGAGTCACGGCGAAGATGTCGAAGCTCTCCACGCGCTGGGAAAAGTCGCAATTTTCGCGCAAGACCACTTTGTCCACCGTGCGGGGGCGGTCGAATTGCGCGGTTATCTCGTAACTGCCGCTTATCTCCGCGGCGCGGTAGTAGCCCTCTTTATCTGCGGCGAGGTTGCTTGCGGGCAGGGAAGGGTCCTCGTTTTCCGCCACATAGGTGCACTTTACCGGCAGGGCAAAGTGCGCCTTTATCCTCTCGCCGAGCGCGCGCATCGTCTTTTCGTCGCGAGCGGAGATCTCGCCCGCGGTGTTGGGCGGTACGTTGAGCAGGAGCAGGGAGTTGCCGCCCACGGACGTGTAGTAGATATAGGTGAGGTTGTCTAGCGAGCGCACCGCGCCGTTTTCGCGCCTGTGCCAAAACCAGCCGGGGCGGATGGATACGTCCACTTCCGCGGGGTACCAAATGAAAGAATCGTATAAGGAGAGTATCTCGCGGCTGCCCAAATCTTCGCTCATCGCGTCCAAGCCCTTCTTGCGGAAGGCGGAGTCGTCCGCCTGCTGCGATTTGCTCTCTATCTTCTGCACGTCGAAGGAAAATTCGGGCACGACGCTCCACTCGCTCTTGCGCGCCTGACCCGCTTCGTTGCCCACCCAGCGCACGTCGGGACCGCAGTTGGATATGGCGCAGCCCGGCTGAAGGGCGCGCACCGTGTCGTATATGCGCTGAAAGTCGTAAACTTGCTTGGGCTTGCCGTCCATGTAAGAACCGCACGCCCCGTCCAGCCACACGCAGAATATCTCGCCGTAGCGGGTGAGCAGTTCGGTGAGCTGGCGGATGTAAAAATCGTTGTACTCCTCCGTGCCGTAGAGGGGGGAATTCCTGTCCCACGGGGAGAGGTATACTCCGAATTTAAGCCCGTACTTGCGGCAGCTTGCGGAGAGTTCCGCCACCACGTCGCCCTTGCCGCCCTTGTAGGGGGAAGAAGCCACGCCGTACTTGGTGGTGTCCGTCTGCCACAGGCAAAATCCGTCGTGATGTTTGCAGGTGAGGATTATGCCGTTCGCGCCCGCCGCCTTTACTATCTCCGCCCACTTATCGGTATTTTGATTTGTGGGGTTGAAGAGGGAAGCGGGGCAGGTGCCGTCGCTCCATTCCTTGTTTGCAAAGGTATTTATGCCGTAGTGGATAAACACGTTGAAGCCGCCGTCCTCGAAGCTCTTTTGCACGGGAGAGGGCACAACGGAGGTATAAAGCCTTAACCTATCTTCCATAATCCTTCCTTATCTTATTTTTGTTATTCTTCACCGTTTTCGGCGCTCTCTTCTTGCTGCTCGCCGCCGCCTTCTGCGCCTTCTTCGGAGTAATTTATCTTGTAAGAAGCTCCGCTTGCGGCGTTCATTATCGCTCTACCCATAGCCTCCACCGCCGCCACTTGCAGCAGCAGGAAGTTGTAAGGGCGCCTTACGCCCGTGTTCATGGTGAAAATCGTGTCCCCGTCGAAGTCGGTGTGCACGGGAGAGATGTGCTTTGCGTAGGCGTTGTGGGTGATCGAAGCGAGCTTGTTCGCCTCCACCTTGGTGAGCTTGGCGTTGGTCATAACGCAGCCTATCGTGGTGTTCGCGCCCGTGAGGAGAGTGAACCACTTTCCTTCCCTAAGACAGCGTTCGGTGCCGATAAAGCCACCCTTGTTGCCCGCGGCGCCCGCAAGGATGTTGCCCTTGCCGTCCGTGATGTCGCCCAGCGCGTTCACCGCAACCACCGCTGTGACCACGCATCCGCCCGCCTTTACGGTGGCGGCGCCCAGCCCCGACTTTTGCGCGTGCGCCAGTCCGCGTATCTTGCCCACGGTGGCGCCTTTGCCCACGCCTACTTGACCGAAAGGCACGTTCTTGTCGCTAGCCGCCTTACAAGCCTTGTATCCCCACTCCGCGGTGGGGTAGTGATAGTCCTTGTCGTTCAAGTCGAAGATGACCGCTCCGCACACGATGGGCACCACCTTTTTGCCTATCTTGTAACCTATGCCGCGCTCGCGCATGTATTCCATAACGCCGCAGGTTGAAGCGAGCCCGTACGCCGAACCGCCCGCCAGCACCACGGCGTTTATCTTCTCCATCGCCTTTTCCGGTTTGAGCAGATCAGTTTCGCGCGTGCCGGGGGCTCCGCCGCGCACGTCCGCGCCCGCCACCGCGCCTTTTTCGCACATGATGACGGTCACGCCCGTGTAGTCGTCGTTGCAGCTGCCTATCTTTATCCCGGCGGGGATTATAACTTCTTCCGTCATCCTACGATAGAGCTGATTATGTTCGCATAGCCCTGCGAAACGATGGTGGCGGCGTACTTGCACAGATCTTCAAGCTGCATGGGGTTTTCGCTCTTCAGCCACGCCACATATACGTCCATAACGCCGCCCGTCATAAAGGTGACGGCAACGCGCAGGAACTTTTCGTCGGAATCGGGGAACTTTTGCATCAGCTTGTCCACGACCTTGTCCGTAAAGCACTTTTTCAATTTGGGCAGGAAGGTGGTGGATATCTTGCTGTCGGATATGAAACGGGCAAAGGCGGGGTTGGCGTCCGCTTCTTCCGTGAGCGCCTTTAACAGGGGATAGGGGTTGAGCGGGAGCTGAACGGGATCGAACCTGTTGACTATTTCAAACATGGTGTCCGTGGTGGCGGTTTCTATATCCGCGAGCACTTCGTATACGCTCGTGTAGTGCAAATAGAAGGTGGAGCGGTTGATGTCCGCCGCCTGGGTCACGTCGGTGACGGTGATCTCGTTGATGCGCTTGGTCACGCTCAGCTGCATCAGGGCGTTTTGAATGGCTTTGCGCGTTTTGCGCGTGCGCCTGTCTACTGTTCTTCCTATCATAAAAATGACTCCTTTACAATATTGCTTTTGTTTAGTATACCATACATATGAATATATGTCAACAGCCCGTTGAGAAAGCAAAATGTAAATTAAATATGTGGTTTTATAGTCAAAAGTTGTAAGGAGGCAGCAGCGGGGGAAAATGAATATTTATGCAAAATGTGTATATTTATGCAATTATGCATTAGAAAATGTATAAACTCATAAATATTTGAGAAAAAACGGGGAAAATTGTGAATATTTATGCTCAAAACGCTTGCCATATTCATGCAAAGGGAGTATGATATTGCCATAACCTAAAAGGAGAACGACTATGGGTGAAATAAAAAAAGTAGTTTTGGCATATTCGGGCGGTTTGGATACGTCCATCATCATTCCCTGGCTTAAGGAAAATTACGACAACTGCGAAGTCATCGCCGTTGCCGGCAACGTGGGTCAGGGCGGCGAGCTGGAAGGCTTGGAGGAAAAGGCAAAGAAGACGGGCGCAAGCAAGCTCTACATCGCCGACCTCACCGACGAGTTCGCTTCCGATTACATCATCCCCACCATGAAGGCGGGCGCAGTGTATGAGGGCAAGTATCTTTTGGGCACCTCTTTTGCCCGCCCCATCATAGCAAAGAGGATTGTGGAGATTGCGCTTGCCGAAGGCGCGGACGCCATCTGCCACGGCTGCACGGGCAAGGGTAACGATCAGGTGAGATTCGAGCTCACGATAAAGGCTTTCGCCCCCAACATGAAGATAATCGCACCCTGGAGAATTTGGAACTTGAAGAGCCGCGACGAGGAGATAGATTACGCCGAGGCGCACAACGTTCCCCTCAACATCACCAGGGAGACCAATTACAGCAAGGACAAGAACTTGTGGCACCTCTCCCACGAGGGGCTGGATTTGGAAGATCCCGCCAACGAGCCCGACTACGACAAGATCTTGGAGCTGGGCGTGACCCCGGAGAAGGCTCCCGACAAGCCCACCTATATCACCCTTTCCTTTGAAAAGGGCACTCCCGTTGCGCTGGACGGCAAGAAGATGAAGCCTTCCGCCCTCATAGCCGAGCTGAACAAGCTGGGCGGAGCCAACGGCATAGGCATAGCCGACATCGTGGAAAACAGGCTCGTGGGCATGAAGTCGCGCGGCGTGTACGAAACCCCCGGCGGCACCATCCTCTACTTTGCGCACGAGGTGCTGGAATCGCTGTGCCTGGACAAGGAAACGGCGCACTTCAAGCAGCACGTCGCCCTCAAATTCGCCGACCTCGTGTATAACGGTCAGTGGTTCACCCCGCTCAGGGAAGCGCTCTCCGCCTTTGTGGACAGCACTCAGCAGACGGTGACGGGCGACGTAAAGTTAAAGCTTTATAAGGGCAACATCACCCCCGCGGGCGTAACTTCCCCTTATTCCCTCTACGACGAGGAGATCGCAACCTTCTCTGAAGACGAAGTGTACGATCAAAAGGACAGCGCGGGCTTTATCAACCTCTTCGGGCTCCCCATCAAGGTGAAGGCGCTCATGGAGCAGAAGAACAAGAAGAAGTAAAAAAGCGCGCAAAAATTACGCATATATCGGCGGAGCGATAACAGCTTAGCGGCGTTATCGCTTTTGCCACAGAAAAAGGAGGTTTTATGTCGGACAAGATGTGGGCGGGCAGATTCGCCGCCAAGACGGATGAAAGGGTGAACGATTTCAACTCGTCCATTCGCTTCGACTGCCGTATGTATGAAGAGGACATAACGGGCAGCATCGTGCACGCGCGCATGCTGGCGCGCCAAGGCATAATCTCCGCGCAAGACCAAGCAGAAATAGAAAAGGGCTTGCTCTCGATAATGAGCGACATCAAGAGCGGCAAGCTGCCCTTCGATCCAACGGCGGAGGACATCCACATGTTCGTGGAAGCGGAGCTCACTTCACGTATAGGTGAGGCGGGCAAACGCCTGCACACCGCCCGCTCCAGGAACGACCAAGTGGCGCTCGATTTAAAGATGTACTTGCGCAAAGAAGCGGGCGAGATAGCCGCGCTCATGCTCGAGCTTGAGGATACCGTCACCGCCATTGCAAAAAAACACACCCGCACCGTGATGCCCGGCTATACGCACTTGCAGCGCGCCCAGCCCATCACCTTTGCCCACCATATGTGCGCTTATGCGGAGATGTTCCTGCGCGACGTGAAAAAGCTGAAAAACGCGATAGACAACATGGACGAATGCCCCCTTGGCAGCTGCGCCCTCGCCGGCACCACCTATAAGACGGACAGGATGTACACCGCCAAAAATTTGGGCTTCGACCGCCCCACGGGCAACTCCCTGGACGGGGTGAGCGACCGCGACTTCGTGATAGAGCTGGCGGCGGTGATTTCGATAATCATGATGCACCTTAGCAGACTTTCGGAAGAGATAATTCTGTGGTGTTCCTGGGAGTTCAAGTTTATCGAGCTGGACGACGCCTACGCCACGGGCTCTTCCATCATGCCGCAGAAGAAGAACCCCGACGTGACCGAGCTCATCCGCGGCAAGGCGGGCAGGGTGTTCGGCGACATTACGGCGCTTCTCACCATGATGAAGGGCTTGCCCCTTGCCTACGACAAGGATATGCAGGAGGACAAGGAGGCCATCTTCGACGCGCTAGACACGGTAAAGCTGTGCCTTGTGACCGTCATCCCCATGCTGGAAACGATGAAGGTGAATAAGGAGAATATGGTAAGCGCGGGCAAGAAGGGCTTTATCAACGCCACGGACATGGCGGACTATCTGGTGAAGAAGGGGATGCCCTTCCGCACGGCGTACAAGATAACGGGCACGCTGGTGGGCGAGTGCATAAAGCGCGGTATAGGATTGGAAGAGCTGCCGCTCGGCGAGCTGAAGAAGGCGAGCGAGCTTTTTGACAAGGACGTGTACGACGCGATAGATTTGATGACGTGCGTCACCCGCCGCGAAACGGACGGCGGCCCCGCGCCGGAGGCGGTGGAGAGGGAACTTGCCGCGCTTGAAGCGCGCACGGCGCAATTGAAAGAGCAACTTACAAGGAAGGATTGATATGAAAAAGATAAAAGCGGGAATAATAGGCGCCACCGGTTACGCGGGCGCGGAGCTGGTGAGGCTGCTTATGCGCCACCCCCACGTTCAAGTGGCGGCGGTGTCCTCCGTCAGCTTTGAAGGGAAAAAGCTGAGCGAAGTTTATCCCTCCCTTCAAGGGGTGTGCGACATGACCTTGACAGGCGGCGAGGGGATGGAGAAGGAGTGCGACGTAATATTTGCCTCTCTCCCCCACGGACTTTCGGAAGAGTGGGCGGAAAAGTGCGTTAAAGCGGGCAAGAAGTTCATCGACCTGGGCGCGGACTTCCGCCTGGACGATAGCGAGGTGTACGCCAAGTGGTACGGCAAGGAGTACAAGCTCCCCAAACTGCATGAAGAGAGCGTTTATTGCATTCCCGAACTGCACCGCGCCGCACTTCTCGGCAAGAGCATAGTGGGCAACCCGGGGTGCTACCCCACATCCGCGGCGCTCGCCCTCGCTCCGCTCATGAAGGCGGATTTGGCGGGCGGAATAGTGGTGGACGCAAAATCGGGCGTGACCGGCTCGGGCAGGGGACTTTCCGATACCACCCACTACCCCAACTGCAACGAGGCGTTCTCCCCTTATAAGGTGGCTTGCCACAGGCACACGCCGGAGATAGAACAGACGCTCTCCAAGCTCGCCGGGCACGAGGTGAAGATAACCTTCGTCCCCCACCTGCTCCCCCTCAACCGAGGCATAATCTCCACTTGCTACGTCGACTTGAAGAAGGGGATGAGCGCGAGCGAGCTTTACGATATGTACACCGATTTTTACAAGGGCGAGAGGTTTGTGAGGATAATGCCGCTCGGCGCCTGCGCCAACCTGCGCAACGTGCGTATGTCCAACTACTGCGACATATCCGTGCACGCGGACGAACACACGGGCAGGGCGGTCATCGTCGCCGCCATAGACAATATGGTCAAGGGCGCGGCGGGGCAAGCCATTCAAAACATGAACATATTATTCGATCTGGATGAGGGCGAGGGACTCGACTATATCCCGCCCGCATTTTAGGAGGAAGAATGAAGATATTGAAAGGAGGCGTATGCGCTCCGCTCGGATTTAAGGCTTCGGGCGTGCACTGCGGCATACGCAAGAACAAGACCAAGGAAGACTTGGCGCTGGTGGTGAGCGATGTCATGTGCTCCGCCGCCGCCGTTTACACCACAAACAAGGTGAAGGGCGCGCCCATCCTGGTGACCAAAAAACACCTGGAAAACGGCAAAGCGCGCGCCATCATCTGCAACAGCGGCAACGCCAACACCTGCAACGCGGACGGCGTGGAGAAGGCGGAGCGCATGTGCGCGCTCACCGGCGAGTACACGGGCATAGCCGCGGAGGACGTTATCGTGGCTTCTACGGGCGTGATAGGGCAGATCTTGCCCATCGAGCCCATCGAGGGCGGCATGAAGGCGCTTACCGAAGGGCTGAGCGAGCAGGGCGCGGCAAACGCGGCGCGCGCCATTATGACTACCGACACCGTTGCGAAGGAATTCGCGCGGGAGGACGTCATCGGCGGCAAGGCGGTGCGCGTGGGCGCCATGGCTAAGGGCAGCGGCATGATCCACCCCAATATGGCGACCCTATTGTGCTTTGTCACTTCCGACGCCGCCATAACCCCCGCCATGCTGGGCAAGGCTCTTCACGCCGCCGTGGCGGACACGCTGAATATGGTGAGCATAGACGGCGACACTTCCACCAACGACATGCTCACGGTGATGGCGTCCGGCAAGGCGGGCAATAAGGAGATAACTTGTGAAGGGGAGGACTACGAAAAATTCCTCGCCCTGCTCACCGCCGTGCTCACGGACGTATCGCGCGCCATCGCCAAGGACGGCGAGGGCGCAACCCGCCTGCTCGAGTGCAAGGTCACGGGCGCGCCCGACGAGCTCACCGCCAAGAAGATTGCCAAGAGCGTGGTGTGCTCATCCCTGCTCAAAGCGGCAATCTCCGCCGCCGACGCGAACTGGGGCAGGGTGCTGTGCGCGATAGGGTATACCGACGCGCAGTTCGACATCGACAAAATCGACGTGGACCTCTCCTCTAAGGAAGGGAGCATAGCCGTGTGCAGGAACGGTTCGGGAGTGCCCTTCGACGAGGACGAAGCCAAAAAGATCTTGACGCCGGACGAAGTCACGGTGAACGTGAACTGCAACATCGGCACCGCCCGCGCCACCGCGTGGGGATGCGATCTCACCTGCGACTATGTGAAGATAAACGCGGATTACCGCACCTGAGGGAAATTATGGATATAGATATAAATACCAAAGCTACAATACTCAGCAATGCCCTGCCGCACATACAGAGGTATTACGGCAAGGTGGTCGTGGTCAAGTACGGCGGCAACGCCATGCTCAGCGAACAGCTCAAGTACGCGGTCATGCACGACATCGTCATGCTCTCGCTCATCGGCGTAATGGTGGTGCTCGTGCACGGCGGCGGACCGGAGATAAACGACATGCTCAAAAAGGTGGGCAAGGAACCCACGTTCATCAACGGTTTGCGGTATACGGACAAGGAGACGGCGGATATCGTGCTCATGGTGCTCGCCGGCAAGGTGAATAAAGGGCTTGTGAACAAGCTGGAAAGCTGCGGCGGCAGGGCGATAGGTCTGTGCGGCTGCGACGGCGGCATGATCAAGGCGGAAAAGCGCACGGGCGTGGACCTGGGCTATGTGGGCGAGGTGAAGGACGTGGACGTCCGCCCCATCCGCGACGCGCTGGATAACGGCTACATCCCCGTCATCGCCACCATTTCCTGCGGTGAGGACGGGCAGATATACAACATCAATGCCGACACCGCCGCGGCGCGCATCGCCGCCGCCCTTCATGCGGAAAACTTAGTGCTCATGACGGACGTGCGCGGCCTGCTCATGGATAAGGAGGACGAGAGCACCCTAATAAGCGAAGTGAACGTTTCCGAAGTGCCCGTACTCGTTAAGAAGGGCATAATCTCCGGCGGCATGATCCCCAAGGTGGAGTGCTGTGTGGAGGCGGTCAGGCGGGGCGTGAAGCAGTCGCTCATCATCGACGGGCGCATCCCCCACGCCATATTGATAGACATGCTCACGGGCGAGGGCGTGGGCACGCTGTTCAGGTGAATTATGGACGAGATAAAGCAAAAGGATAGGCAATATATACTCGGCACTTACGGCAGATTCGATCTGCACATCGTGCGCGGCAAGGGCTCCGTATGCGAAGACGAGCAGGGCAAGAAGTACATCGACCTGGGCAGCGGCATAGGCGTGAATTCGCTCGGCTATTGCGACGACGGCTGGGTGAAGGCGGTGGAAGAGCAGCTGGAAACGCTGCAGCACACTTCCAACCTCTACTATACTTCCCCGAGCGCGCTGCTCGCCGAGGCGCTGTGCAGCAGGACGGGATATAGCAAGGTGTTCTTCTGCAACTCGGGCGCGGAGGCGAACGAAGCCGCCATAAAGACGGCGCGCAAGTACTCCTTCGACAAGTACGGGCAGGGCAGGAACAAGATAATCACCCTGAATAAGTCCTTCCACGGCAGGACGATGGCGACGCTCACCGCCACCGCGCAGGAGGCGATGCACAACTTCTTCTTCCCCTTCAACGAAGGGTTCGAGTATTGCGAAAAGGACATAGAGGATATAAAGAGCAGGCAGGGCGTGTGCGCCGTCATGCTCGAATTCATCCAGGGCGAGGGCGGAGTCATCCCGCTCGACAAACACTTTGTGGAGCAAGTCTACGACTACTGCAAGAGCAATGACATTCTCTTCATCGCCGACGAGGTGCAGACGGGCGTAGGCAGAACGGGCAGATTTTTGTGCAGCGAACATTACGGCGTAAAGCCGGATGTCACCACCCTTGCCAAGGGCTTGGGCGGCGGCTTGCCGATAGGCGCCATGCTCGCGGGCGAAAAGTGCGCGGACGTTATGGGCGCGGGCACTCACGGTTCCACCTTCGGCGGCAATCCCGTGGTGTGCGCGGGCGGCAGATACGTGCTCTCCCGCCTAACGGACGAATTTTTGGGTGAAGTGCGCGAAAAGGGCGAGCTGGTCAAGGAACTGCTTATCGGCGCCAAGGGCGTTAAATCGGTGAGCGGTTTGGGGCTCATGCTCGGCATAGAACTTGAAGAAAAGAAGGCGTCGGACGTGGTGAAGGAGTGCATAAATCGCGGCGTAATTCCGCTCACGGCAAAGGAGAAGGTGCGCCTGCTCCCCCCGCTTATCATCACCAAAGAAGAGCTGAAAAAAGCGGTTGGCATTCTAAAAGAAGTCATCGGCGAATAAATTCGCCCTTGAAAAATACATTTTATATGGTATAATATAATAAAACGACGGGAGGAAAAGTTATGAAACATTTGCTTAAAATGTCCGATCTTTCCGCCAAGGAAATATCGGGTATTCTCAACTTGGCGGATCAATTGAAGTACGATAAAAAGCACGGCATCCCCCACACCTACTTGCAGGGGAAAACGCTGGGCATGATCTTTCAAAAGGCTTCCACCAGGACGAGGGTTTCCTTTGAAGTGGGCATGTATCAGCTGGGCGGAAGCGCGCTGTTTTTGAGCAGTCACGATCTGCAGATAGGCAGGGGCGAGCCGGTAGAGGACACCGCGCGCGTGCTCTCGCGCTATCTCGACGCCATCATGATCCGCACCTATAAGCAGCAGGAAGTGGAGGACCTCGCCAAATACGGCAGCATCCCCGTGATAAACGGACTCACCGATTACGCGCATCCCTGCCAGGTGCTCGCCGACCTCATGACCATTCGCGAGCGCAAGGGCGCGCTGGAAGGGCTTAAATTCTGCTATGTAGGCGACGGCAACAATATGGCAAATTCCCTCATAGTGGGCTGCCTCACCATGGGCATGAAGGTGTCTATCGCCTGCCCCAAGGGCTTTGAACCGGCGCAGGACGTGCTCGATTTCGCCATCGGCTACGGGGAGAAATTCCACCTCACCAATAACGTTTACGAAGCCGCCGAGGAAGCGGACGCCGTATATACGGACGTGTGGGCTTCCATGGGTCAGGAGAGCGAGGCGATCACCAGGAGAAAGGCTTTCTCCGGCTACCAGGTGAACGAGGACGTGATGAAAGTCGCCGCGCACGACGCCATGGTATTGCACTGCCTGCCCGCCCACCGCGGAGAGGAGATCACCGCCGACGTGATAGAAAAGCACGGCGAGATATACGACCAGGCGGAAAACAGACTGCACGCGCAAAAGGCGGTGCTCGTCACCTTGATGAAATGAAAAAAACAAAGTATACCGCGGGCGGACTGCCCGTATATCAGGCGGAAGGCGGGGATTATCCCGCCGTTTCCGCCTTTTTAAACGACTGCCGCAGCGCGCTGGACAGGGCGGAGTTCTTCTACCCCTACACGGATGAGGAATTGAAGAGCGTGCTGGAAGGCGGCGTATTCCTCTGCGCCGTAAACGACGGGGAGATAGCCGGCACCTTCGCCCTGGATACGGACAAATCTTACGGCAAACTGCTCGCCGGCAGGGTGAAGGAGTGCACATGCGGCAGGATAGCGCCCGATTACGCCTACGAAACTTCCGGGCTTATGGTGGCGGAAAAATACCGCAGGCGCGGCATGGCGGGTCAGCTCACGGACGCGATTATCGATACCGCTCAGCATATCGTGCCCGCGGACTTCCTGTGCGGCGTGGTGCAGGCAGAGAACGTGGCGAGCATGTCCGCATTTTTAAGCCGCGGCTTTGTGCTTGCCGCCGTGTATTCCATGGGCGGGGAGTATGACTTTTGTTATTTCGTCCGCTCTGCGCGCTCTCCTTTCACCGTTAAGGGCGGGGAAGAAGAAGAGTTAGTTCCCTTCCGCGATATGCCCGCCCATTTGAACGCCCTCGCCCGCGGCAAGGTGGGGGTAAGGATAGAAGGCGAGTGCATGATATATGTGTGATAAAAGCCTAAACTAAAAAAGCCTCGGCCAAACGGCCGAGGCTTTATTTTTTTGCCTTATGGTTTATTGGGCGCTATCGTCGGAACCGCTGTCTGCGCCGCCGCCGGGCTTTTCTTCCTCGGCTTCCTGCGCGGGCTGTGCGTCCGCGGGCTGTGCATTATCTTCTGCGGGCTTTGCGTTATTCTCCGCGGGAGCCGCGGCTTCTTCCATCATCTTCTTCATCTTTTGATATTCCGCAAGGGAGAAGATTACTCCCGCTGCCAGCGCGGCAACCACGAATACAGCTATGGTCACCAAGATCACGCTCGTGCCGCCGCTTTCCACCTGCGCTTCAGCCTGTGCAAATTCCACCTTGGTAAATTCGGCATACAGCGCCTTTACAGCCGCTTCCATAACGGAGGTATTGGTTTTGATCTGATTGTATATCGAGGTAATCTCTTTGGTGAAAGATTCGGGCGCTTGATTGTATGTGGTTTCCGAGGGGGGAGTCCAAGTGGTGGCGGCTCCTTCGCCGGAAGGGGTGTATCCCAACGATTTATACAGCCTGTTTAAGTCATAGGCTATCTCCACATTCCTTTGGGTGAGGGAGGCTATGCTGCTGTTGAAAGATTCAAATGTGGCGGCGATATTTACGCTGCTGCTGTCTGCACCGCCGGCTGCCACAAGCTGGCTCACCAATTCATCGCGCTCTGCGGTGAGGGCGTCGATCTTGTCGGTATTTTCGCTCCTTTCAAGCTCGAGCGCTTCCACCTGAGAGGTGAGGTAATAATAGCTGTTGTCCGATATAAGGACGTAGCCGTTCGTCGCCTGACCCGTCTTTAACGCGCTCAAATCATCGCCGATTTGACCTTCGGCTTGCGTATGCAGCCGCGAGATGGTGAGGGTATTCGCACTCTCGTTCAGCGTGGCGGGGACAAAGTCCGCATAGGCGCGGGTGGAAGTAAATCCGTCGTAAGTGGAAAGTATGCTGTTGTATTGATTGCTCAAAGCGCTGAGCTGTGCGTCGTAAGTGGTGGCGTTTGCAAACTCACTCTCCCAAGTGGAGTAATTGCGGGTGGCAAGGCGGGTGTTCACTTCCAGGACGTATTTTTCTGCAACGGCGCGCATAAAGGCGGTTGCCTGCTCAAAGCTGTCAAAATAGCCGGACGTGGTTTGGATAGTGTACCTTGAAGTGTATGTAACCGTTTCGCCTTCCTGGGCGGGAACGGCGTTGTCGATTATCTTAATTCCGCCCGAGGACAGCTTTGTGATGTCCAAGGAAGAGAATTGCTCGCCGCCGTCGTCCTTGATCTCCTGCAGGCTTTCGGCATATACCAACGAATTGATGTTGAAACTCGTGCCGTCGGGGTAGCCGGAGGTGGGGGATTTAAGGTCGAAGGAGAGGGAGTATGTATCCTTGCCGTTGTTGAGCACAAAAGCCGTGAGCAGTGCGCACACGATAGCCAAAACCAAAGCGATCGCAACGATTATGACGAGGCGCTTTTTGATTATCCTGAACACCGCAGACCAATTTATGTGAGATTCAAATTCTTCTTCCATAGTCCTTATCCTTTGCTTTCTCCTGTGTTTGAGCACTATTTATAGTATTAGTTAATGAGAAAAATACATTACCTCAATAAACAATTATAAAGATAAAATGTTCAATTGTCAATAATATTCCCGCACAATTCGCGAAAACTTTTATTTAATTTAATATTTTATATTATAACGCCTTTTGCCGCAGGCTCCCTGGAAAGCCGCCTCGCCTTTATCGGATAACTCCCGCTAGCATATATTTGTCCGTAAACAGGGCGGCAAAAGGTTGCAATACAATATATTGTGTGGTATAATCAAAACGCAATCAAGATATTGCGGTGTTCCGAGCGTGGATAAAATGTACCGTTTGTATCACTTTCGGGCATAAGCTCCGCCTTGTTTCTCATCGCAGGCGGCGCAATAAGGGGGTTAAGTTGCAATTGCAACAGTATAATTCCCCTCGGCGGCGGTATAATACATTCGAAAATAAATTTGAGAGGTAGATAAATGGAAGCCTGGAGAGATTTTGTTAAGGGCAATTGGAATAACGCCATCGACGTGCGTGATTTCATCAACTTGAACTACACGCCTTACGACGGCGACGCCTCCTTCCTCAGCGGTCCCACCGAGCGCACCAAGACGGTGTACGCCCACGTGGAAGAGCTTTTGAAGGAAGAACATCGCAAGGGCGTGCTGGACGTGGACACGGAGCACGTTTCGTCCATCCTCGCTTTCCCTCCCGGCTATGTGGACAAGGACAGGGACATCATCGTCGGCTTGCAGACGGACGCACCCTTAAAGAGGGCGGTCAACCCGTTTGCGGGACTTAGGATGTGCAAGCAGGCGTGCGAGGCTTACGGTTACAAACTCTCCGATAAGGTGCTGGAAGAGTTCGCCTACCGCACCACCCACAACGACGCCGTCTTTCACGTTTACAGCAAGGAGATGCGCACCGCCCGCCACACCGGCGTTATCACCGGGCTGCCCGACGCATACGCCCGCGGCAGGATAATAGGCGACTACCGCAGGATAGCCCTTTACGGCATGGACTACCTCATTTCCTGCAAGCAGGCGGACAAGGAAGCCCTTCAGCAAAAGGCGATGACGGAAGAAAACATCCGCCTTATAGAAGAGCTGTATAAGCAGATAGACTTTATGAACAGGCTCAAGACGATGGCGTCGCAATACGGCTACGACATCTCCCGTCCCGCCGAAACCGCCAAGGAAGCGGTGCAGTGGCTGTACTTCGGCTACCTGGGCGCGGTGAAGGAGCAGAACGGCGCCGCCAACTCGATAGGCAGGATCTCCACCTTCCTGGATATCTACTTCGAGCGCGACTTGCGCGAGGGCAGGCTTACGGAAGTTGAGGCGCAGGAGATAATCGACGACTTCATCATCAAGCTGCGCCTGGTGCGCCACCTCCGCACCCCCGAATACAACGAAGTGTTCGCCGGCGATCCCACCTGGGTGACCATGTCGGAAGCGGGCATCGCCCTGGACGGCAGGCATATGGTCACTAAAAACGCCTACCGCGTGCTCAACACCCTGTATAACTTAGGTTCGTCCGCCGAACCCAACATCACCATACTGTGGAGTGAAAACCTGCCCGAAACTTACAAGAAGTTCTGCGCAAAAGTTTCCATCGATACCGACTCCATTCAGTACGAAAACGACGACGTCATGCGCCCCATCTACGACGACGATTACGCCATAGCGTGCTGCGTTTCCGCAATGCGCGTGGGCAAGCAGATGCAATATTTCGGCGCAAGGTGCAACCTCGCCAAGGTGCTTTTGATGGCGCTCAACGGCGGCAGGGACGAGATAAGCGGCATCCAAGTGGGCCCCAAGGGCAAGACGTTTAAGGAAGGAGTGCTCAAATACGACGAAGTTATCAAGGCGTTCAAAAAGTACTGCGCATGGATGGCAAAACTGTACGTAAACACCCTCAACGTCATCCACTACATGCACGACAAGTACGCCTATGAAAGGCTGATGATGAGCCTTCACGACACCAATGTGGAAAGGCTTATGGCTTTCGGCATAAGCGGCTTTTCCGTGCTGGCGGATAGTTTAAGCGCCATCAAGTACGCCACCGTCAAGGCGGTCAAGGACGAGCGCGGCATAATCACCGACTTCGTCACCGAGGGCGAATTCCCCAAATACGGCAACGACGACGACAGGGCGGACGACATAGCCAAAGCAATTGTGGAATACTTCTATGAGCAGCTTTGCAAGCACAAGAAGTATCGCGGCGCTATCACCACGCTCTCCATCCTCACCATCACTTCCAACGTGATGTACGGCAAAAAGACGGGCTCCACGCCGGACGGCAGGAAGAAGGGCGAACCCTTCGCACCCGGCGCCAATCCCATGCACGGCAGGGATAACCACGGCGCGCTCGCTTCCCTCAACTCGGTGGCAAAGCTGCGCTATTCCTGCTGCCGCGACGGCATCTCGAATACCTTCTCCGTCACGCCCGAAGTGCTGGGCAAGGGCGAGGAGGAAAGGGTGACCCGCCTCACCCACATGCTGGACGGCTACTTTGCTCAGGACGCACACCACCTCAACGTGAACGTGCTCAACAGGCAAAAGCTCATCGACGCGATGAACGACCCCACGCTGTATCCCAACCTCACCATCCGCGTGAGCGGCTATGCGGTCAACTTCAACAAGCTCAACCGCGAACAGCAGCAGGAAGTCATCAACCGCACCTTCCACGCCAAACTGTGATGCAGGCGCCCATACATTCTGAAGAAAGTTTCGCAACCCTGGACGGAACGGGCATTCGCTATGCCGTGTTCCTTCAGGGTTGTCCCTTTAAGTGCGCATACTGCCACAATCCCGACACTCAGCCCTTCGCCGGCGGCACGCCCGTGCAGGCGGACGATCTGGTGAAAAAAATCCTGCGCTACAAGACGTACTTCAAGGGCGGCGGAGGAGTGACTTTCAGCGGGGGTGAACCTCTTCTTCACGCGCAATTCATCTTGGAGTGCGAGCAAAAACTCGCCGCCTTCGGCATAGGCTGCGCTCTGGATACTTCGGGCGCCGTACCGCTAAATGACGCTGTTAGGGCGGCTGTTGACCATTCCGAGATGGTCATTCTGGACATAAAAATGCCAAACGAAGAAGGGTATGAAAAGTACATTCACGGCTCGATGAAAAACCCTCTTGCCCTCTTTGACTATTGCGTAAGCAACGGCAAGCGCCTTTGGCTTAGGACGGTCATCGTCCCCGGCATAAACGACAGGGAGGAGGACGTAGAAAGCTACCTCGCACTTATCGGCGAGCGCATCAAAGGGGTGGAGAAGTACGAGCTGCTCGCCTTCCACACCCTCGGCTTTTCAAAATACGAAAAGTTGGGCTGGGAAAACCCGTTGAAGGACACTCCCGCCCTTACAAACGAGCGGCTCGCCGCCCTGCAAACCTACCTTGACGGCAGGATAAAGGAGATATTATGAAGGAAAAAAACAGGGGCGACCTCGCCGCGGAGAACTTCTTAAAAGGCTACAACTGCGCCCAATCTGTGGCGATGGCTTTCGCCGACCTCACCCCCCTTACCGCCGATGAAATAAGGCGCGCTTCCCACGCCTTTGGCGGCGGCTTCGGGCGCACGCGCGGCATGTGCGGCGCGCTCGCTTCCTGCGGCATGATCTTGGGACTTGTAATGAAGGAATCGGGCGACATCCAAGCGGACAAGACGGAACTTTACCGCCGCGTGCAGGAAGTCTATTCCCTGTTCAAAGAAGCCTTCGGCACCACAAGCTGCTCCGAACTGCTGGAAAACGTCACAAGCGTCAAGGGCGGCTTCGCCCCCCAGCCCCGCGACGAGGAATACTACGCCACCCGCCCGTGTTTGAAGATAGTAAGAAAGACGGCGGAGATTTTGGGGAGTACCTAGGGGAATGATTTTTTCAAGTCGCAATAGAATTATTGCGAGCACACCCGTAGCCGTCCCCAAAAGGGCACTTTGAGCGCGGTCTTTTCGGGCAGCGTGACGCTGCACCCTTAACCGCCTTGAAGAAAGGTATAAGAGAGAATACATTTTTTCTTCGCAAGAGCCATAAGGGGATGCAACGTCCCACGTTGCCGCGACGCCTTGCACAAACCTGCGCAAAAATCCCATCGCTGAAAGCAAGCATTTTAAAAAAATGTGCCCCTTTGGGGACGGCTACGGGTGGCGTCCCTCAAAAATCGTGAGATTTTTCGGAAGATACAAATTATGAAGTAAGCGAAAGTTGCGTTTCTTCCGAAAAGTGATATTTTTGGCTAGCGAAATAATAAAGCCTTGAAGTGACCGAAAGGGAGCACAAGGCTTTTTCTCTTCGCAGAAGCCTATTCACACGCCAAAAGTGATATGCGCCCTCAAACCGCCAAGGCGACGAGAGGGCGCGTGATATTTTTGGAGATACAGTTTGCCGCGAGCGGCAAACGCTCTCCAAAAGTTGCGGCTCCGCAAAGCGGGTTTACAACTACTCTTCCTTATTGCGAAAGTTATCCACTCTACCACTATGAACTGTTTGTTTGGGCGGAGATGTAAGGGGCGCGTGGAGATTTGCCCTGCAAATCTCTTTGCGCGGCGTAGAGATATGTATCGATACCCGACCAAGTAATCAGCCTTCCTTATAAAAAATAACGATACCCGA
>CALWKO010000009.1 GCA_944381275.1 uncultured Clostridia bacterium
AAACAGATGACATATCCCGGAGAAAGGATACAAATAGACGTTAAATTTGTACCGCAAGACTGCACACGGGCAATGGGAGAAGGAACGAAGCTATACCAATTTACCGCGATAGATGAATACAGCCGGCAAAGATATTTAGAGGGGTTCAGTGACAACAGCAGTTACTCTGCGGCAACCTTTATGGAGCATGTGATAAAGTACTTCAAATTTAAAATAAAGTGCGTGCAAACGGATAACGGGCAGGAGTTTACCAAAACCTTTAGTTCTAAGTATAACAAGAATGGAGAATACAGCCCTACACTATTCCAAAAAGTATTGATTGAACACGGAATAGAGCACAAACTAATAAGGCCGTTTACACCTCGGCATAATGGCAAAGTGGAACGCAGCCACCGCAAAGACGGAGAGCGATTCTACGCAAAAAGAACCTTTTACAGTTTGGAGGACTACAACAAACAATTAAAAAGATACCTAAACGAGTATAACAACTTCCCCATGGAACCGCTAGGTTGGCTCTCGCCCAATGAATACCTCGCAAATTTTTATGCTAATGGTGTAACAAATGATTGACAAACCTACACGTAAGGGAATAAGTTACTTTTCTATGGCGTTGAGGCGGGCGTTCAGCTTTTCCACCATCTCTTCCGGGACGGAGTCCCCCAGCATGGAGAGGATGCGCCTTATCCTCATCCCGCTCGCCATGCGCATCATGGCGGGGCTTATGTTGGGCATGGTCTTGCCGCGCGCGGCGAGGTAGGTCTTTGCCTCGTCGAGCACTTCCTTAACGAGTTTTTCCCCTTCCTTGTTTGCCATGACCTCGCTTAGTTTGTCGTATATGGAAAACCTGCCCGTGGGAGCGGGATACCCGGAATATTTCAACTCCTCTTCTCCTTTGTTCTTTTTTACCTTTACGCGGAAGATCTTGACTTCGTCCCTGCAGCCTTCCGCAACGGCAGCCACCCTAAGAATGCGTTTTAACGGCACGCTGAAGGTGAACACCTTGCCGCCCTCCGCTTCCGACACCTTGGTTTTACCCACATAAAGGGTGACTTTGGGCAAGTTGGAGTATACCTTTATAACGCACTCATCGCCCGCGCGCACCTGCCTTTCTCCGCCCGCGATGTGAATGAAGGGGACGTTCGACCAATAAGCCTTGTAAAGGTAGAAGGGGTCCTTCTTCACCTTTCTGTCATAGGACACGAGCCCCTTGTTGTTCATGCCCTTCACGCCGCCTTCGTCGCGCAGAGAGGATGCGAAATCGAACATATTCCATATATGCGTCGCCCACAGCCACGGACGCTCGGCGATGATCTTCGCCATCTTCTCGTGGTAGTCCGCCTGATATTCGAGCGAATAATCGCCGCGGCGGGGGAAGAGCGCGTGCCTGCCCGCGATCCCCTCGCACCCGTATTCGGAAAGTCCCAGCGCGCGGCGGGGGAAATGCTCCCTAAAATCGTCCAGCCAAGTTGCGTTATCCTTCGTGCTCCCCACATACCAGCCGAAATAGTGGTTGTACGAAACCACGTCCGCCGCCTTAGAAACGGCGCTTTCCGCGTCCTCCGCCATATAGCACGCCTGCACGGTGAAGCGGGTGGGATCCAGCTTGTGGCAGAGCGCGTTCAGCTTTTTGAGCAGGGGGAGCGGATCCCCCTCTTCCATGGTGACTTCGTTGCCTATGCCCCAGCACACAACGCTTGGGTGGTGGTAGTTTTGCACGATGAGCTCCTTCATCTGCTGCAGGGCGTTTTCGTCCCCGCCGGCATAGCCGCTGATAAAGGGGATCTCCGTCCACACGCACAGCCCCTCGGCGTCCGCAAAGTCGTATACTTCCTGCCCGTGCTGATAGTGCGCAAGGCGGAGGGTGTTTGCCCCCAGCTCCTTTATAAGGGCGAAGTCTTGCTCCTTTTGCTCCGCACCGACCGCCCAGCCGACCCCTTCCCTGTCCTGATGCATGGCTACGCCGCGCAGAGGGAGAAGTTCGCCGTTCAGCTTAAAGCCGTCCGCATCGGCAGCCGCCCTACGAATGCCGAATTTAATAATCCTCTCGTCCCACTTGCGTATTCCGTCCGTTATGGAAAGGCGCGCTTCGTACATGATGGGCGAGCTCTTCCCCTGCCAAAGGCGGGAATTTTCCAGGCGGAATACGGCGCGGGGGTTTTGCGTGGGCGCGCTGCTCTCCGCCACCTTTTCACCCAGGCAGGTTATGGATATATCCACCTTCAAGTCCTTGCGGGGGTTGGTGATATATGCCGTGACGTCCACTTCCGCAATGCCGTCTTTCAAAACGGGGGTCACCTTTACGCCCTGCGAACCAAAGTAGTCCAAATCAAAGCGCGTCTGCGAGGCGGTGATGAGGCACACGCCGCGGTAGAGCCCGCCGAAGAATGTGAAGTCCGCCTTGTGCGGATAGATCCCCTCTTTGTCGCGGCTGTCCACGCGCACTTCTATCTCGTTTTCCCCGCTTTTGAGCAGTTTGGTCACGTCGAAGCGGAAGAGGGAAAAGCCGCCCTCGTGCCTGCCGGCGAGCGCCTTATTCACATACACTTCCGCGCAGGAAAACGCCGCGCCGAATTCCAAGTAATACGCCGCGCCTATGCACTTATAGATGGTGAGCGTCTTTGTGTAAACGCCCACGGCGCGCCTGTAATCCGCGCTTGTGCCGTCCTTGTCGTTCCAGGTGTGAGGAAGAGTCACCGTCTGCATATGCGAAACGAGCGCCGAACCCAAGTCGCCCTCGAGATGAAACTTCCAGCCCGCATTCAAATTTTCCCTTTTCATGATTACAGTATAGCACAAAAATTCCGCCTCGGCAATATCGTTTTTCTTGTATATTTTGCGGTTGCGTTTTTGCCGCGGAATGTGATAACATAATAAAGGTGCGCGGGAAATACGGGAAAAGGAAGCACCTTAAGGCAGTGCCGCCGCAGGGCGGACGGCTTTCGCGCGGCGAAAGAACTTTATCTACCATTGTTACCCGTATGGAATTTGAATTCGAAAAAAAAGTTTTAGCCGACATAACGCCCTCCTTCAAGGTGGGAGTGATAACCGATTCTCAGCTTTCGCCCTTCTTTTGGAAGAAGATGAACACCTTCGAGCGCAATCTGCGCCGCGCCTGCATGAGGATGGCTGCGCTTAAGCCGGACATACTCATCTTTGCCGGCGACATATGCAACATAGCTTCAAATTGCGCCTACGGGCGGTTTATGCGCGCGCTCGGCGACGCCTTTAAGGAGAGCAAGCCGCACTTTGCGGTAATCATGGGCAATCACGATTACTTTCCCCGCCCGGAGATAGCCGCCCTGCGCAGGAGAAAATTTATAAAAAACACGGCGTTTCCGCCCTTTTGGCATTATGTGGCGGGAGGATACCACTTTGTGGGCGTATCCCCCGACTGCGGAAGCCTGCGCCGCGGCTATGACGGAGTGGCTCCCGCGCTCCGCCATGAGCTGGACAAAGCGGTGGCGGCGAGCGGCAAGCGCCCCGTCACCCTCATCACTCACAACGCGGCGAAAAACACGGTGTACGGCTCGGATAAATGGGGGGACGAGAGCTTGGACTTTTTGAAAAATTACCCCACCGTCGTGCACATTTCCGGGCATCTGCACTATTCCATGCTGGACGAGCGGAGCATTCATATAGGCGACTTTATCTCCTTGGGCGCGCAGTCCACGGCGTATGTGGAGATGGACGGCGGCATGGCGAACGGCTCCGTGCCTCCGCTGGCGCACGACGCGGCGATGGGCTATCTGCTCGAATACTCCCTCTCCGGCATAGCGGTGAAGAGGATGAATATGGTCACGGGCGACGAAGAAAAACCCGCCTTCCGCCTGAACATCCCCGCGCAGCTGGACGAGGACGTCCTGCGCTCCCTTCAAGCCGCCCGCCCCGCGCCCGGCACGCCGGAGATGATAGCGGAAGCGGGACTTTGCGAAGTGGAAGGCGGCAGAACATGGCTCGTCTTTGACAGGGGCAAGGACGGCGACTTCGTGCACTCCTTCAAGGTGGTGTATAACACGGGGCAGGTGCAATATTACTACTCCGACTTCTACCGCGGGCTCACCCGCATATCCCCCACCATGCGGCTGGAAGTTTACCGCATGCCCAAGGGGGTGTACTCCGCCGACGTCTACGCGATAAATTCGGCGGGAGCGGTGAGCAAGACCGCCGTGCACATCGACGACATCAAAGTTTTAAAAAGGCGCAGATATCCGCTGATGTTTGCGCCCGACGCGAGGTATTTATGAACATATACTCCTACGAAGGATATATCTTCGACTTAGACGGCACACTGCTTGATTCCATGGAGGTGTGGCAGAAGATATACGCCCGCCCCTTTCAGGACGTGGGCATGAGCATGCCCAAAAATCTGCTGGAACAGATAAACCACCTTTCCCTGCTCGATTCCGCCCGCTTTACGGTGGAGAAGACGGGCATCCCTTACACTCCGCAAGAGCTGGCGGAAAAGTGGGTGAAGACGGCGCGCTGGGTGTACGCCCACGACATAGAGCTGAAGGCGGGCGCCTATGGCCTGCTCTCCCGCCTGCACGATATGGGCAAGCGGCTGGGGATTGCCACCGCCACCCCCCGCGGCATATTCGAACCCTGCCTGGAAAGGCACGGCATAGCAGACTTTTTCATGTCCGCCACGAGCGTGGACGAGGTGCCGCGCGGCAAGGGCTTCCCCGATATATACCGCGAAGAAGCGCGCAGGCTGGGGCTTTCCGCCGGCGAATGCGTGGTATTTGAAGACAGTCACATGGGCGTGCACGGCGCCAAGGACGGCGGCTTTGCCGTTGTAGGCGTTTACGACAAGCAGTCCGCCAAATTCGCCAAGCAGATGCAAAAGGATTGCGATATGTATGTGTATTCGCTGGAGGAAATAGGAAAATGATTTTTGAGGGACGCAAATTGACTATTTGCGGAGCGATAGCGTCCCTCAAAAATCGTGATATTTTTTACCTTCATATACTAAAAATAAATACGCCGCTTTTACAAGAAGGTAAAAAGTGATATTTTTTGGCAGATACACTATTATGCCATGAACAACTATTCGTGTGCCAAAAAGTGAAATGCGCCCTCAAACCGCCAAGGCGACGAGAGGGCGCGTGATATTTTTGCGCGTACAGTTTCAAGCAACGCCGCGCAAAAGTTGCGGTGCCGCAGGCGCATTGAAAAATTTATATTTGATAAATACGCCGCTTTATAAATGTCAAAAGTGGAGATTTGCTCGTCAAATCTCCACGCGCCCTCTCGTCGCTCTGTGGTTTGAGGGGCATTGTTGTGCTTGCCTTGTTTTTCAGGTATCAATAGTTTATAAGCGGATAAGTAATAAATGCTTTTCAGGTATTGTAGCGTTATCTGCTGCCGCACAAAGAAATTTGACAGGCAAATTTCCACTTTTGGCACTTATAAAGCGGTGTATTTATTGAAGAAAAAAGTGTAAATGCGCCTGCGGCACCGCAACTTTTGGAGAGCGTTTACCGCTCGCGGTAAACAGTATCTCCAAAAATATCACGCGCCCTCTCGTCGCTCCGCGGTTTGAGGGCGCATTTCACTTTTGGCGTAAGGATAGCTTCTGCGAAGAGAAAAAGCCTTAATGCTCATTACTTCACATCAAGGCTTATTATTTCGCTAGCCAAAAATATCACTTTTTTGGGGTAGATATAGCTTGCTTATTTTTTATTCTTTATCCCCAAAAAAATATCACGATTTTTTCAAGTCGCTATCGCTCGTCATAAAATTATGCCGACTTGAAAAAATCATATTAACCTTA
Source organism: uncultured Clostridia bacterium (assembly GCA_944381275.1). GTDB lineage: Bacteria > Bacillota > Clostridia > Christensenellales > UBA3700 > Alloclostridium. The sequence continues at coordinate 5,774 of CALWKO010000009.1, forward strand.
CCTCCCTCCCTTCTTTCAGCGCTTTTTTCGCCGCAATGCCTATCTTTACCGCCTGCAAGCCGTCTTCTATGCCCACGGGGACGGGCTTGTCGTTTTGCACGCAGTCGATAAAGGCGGTGATCTCGTTCACATAAGCCTGCATATAGCGTTCCAGGAAGAAGTAGAGGGGTTTTTCTCCCGTGACCCCGTCCTTGTTGGAGAGGACGGCGGAGGATAAAGTGTCGTTGCCCACAGCCACTTGACCGAGCTCGCCGAACGCCTCCGCGCGCTGGTCGTAGCCGTAGGCGGCGCGGCGGCAGTTATCTATCACCGCGATGGCGCCGCTTGTGAGGCGCATGACGATGACGGCGGTGTCGATGTCGCCCGCCTTGCCAATCTCATCGTCCACCATAACGCCGCCCATGGCGTACACGCTCTTCACCTCCTCGCCGGAGAGGAAGCGCACCATGTCGAAGTCGTGGATGGTCATATCCAGGAAGATGCCTCCGCTCACCTTGATGTAGTCCACCGAGGGGGCGGCGGGGTCGCGCGAGCAGATTTTGAGCACGTTGAGCGCGCCTATCTTGCCGCCCGCCACGGCGGCGCGCACGGCGGCGAAGTTGTGGTCGAAGCGGCGGTTGAAGCCCACCTGATATTTGAGGTTCTTCCCCTCAAGCGCCCTCTTCACCTTCAAGATGTTCTCCACGTCGTGATCGACGGGTTTTTCGCAAAAGACGTGCTTGCCCGCCTCTATCGCCTCTATCGAGATGGGAGCGTGGGTATCGGTGGAAGAACAGATGAGCACCGCCTCTATCTCCTTATCCGCGAGTATTTCGCGGTAGTCTTTCGTTATCTTCTTCACGCCGAAACTCTTGATATATTCGGCGGTTTCCTCGCTCATGAAAGGGTCCGCCATGGCGGCGACTTCCGCGCCCTTGACGTAGCGGGATATGGATTGCAAATGCACCTTGCCTATGCGCCCGGCGCCGATTATTCCTACTTTCATAACTCCTCCTAGATGGTTCCGTCCCAAGTGGAAACCTTGGTGGATTTTGCCTCGTGCTCGTCAAACCAGTGGGTGGTGACGGTCTTGCTGTCGGTAAAGAATTTAAAGCTGTCCCTGCCCAGGCAGTGCAGATCGCCGAAGAAGGACTGCTTGTGCCCCGTGAAGGAGAATACGCCCACGGGCACGGGAATGCCCACGTTCACGCCCACCATTCCGCCGTGAGTGTAACGGGTGAATTCGCGGGCGTAGTAGCCGTTCTGCGTGTAGATGACCGAACCGTTTGCAAAGGGGTTGGCGTTCATCACGGCGAGCCCTTCTTCAAAGGTCTTTACGCGCTTTACGCACAGCACGGGTCCGAAGATCTCCCTCTGACCCACGCTCATTTCGGGCGTGACGTTATCCAGGATGGTGGGGCCGAGGTAAAAGCCGTTTTCGAAGCCCTTCACCTTTACGTCCCTGCCGTCCAGCACGAGGGTTGCGCCCTCCTTTATGCCCTTTTCTATCCACTCTTCCACGCTCTTTTTATGCTCGGCGCTGTAGACGGGTCCCAGGGTGGTGGTCTTGTCGTAGGCGGGTCCCACCTTCACCTTTTCCTTGGCGAGGGCGACCAGCCTTTCCACCAGCTTGTCCGCTATGCTCTCCTGCGCCACCACCACGGGCAGAGCCATGCAGCGCTCGCCCGCGCAGCCGTATGCGGCGTTGATGATGCCGGCGGCGGTGCGCTCTAAGGCGGCGTCTTCCAGCACGAGCGCGTGGTTTTTCGCCTCGCACAGGCATTGCACGCGCTTGCCGTACTTGGCGGCGGTTTCGTAGATGTATCTGCCCACCGTGGTGGAACCTACAAAGGATATGCCCACGACTTTGGGGTTGGAGATGAGCTCCTGCGTGTCGTTCCTGTCACAGCTGACGATGTTCAAAACGCCGTCCGGCAAGCCCGCCTCTTTATAAAGTTCGGCTATGCGCAGCGAGGTCATGGGCGTGGCTCCCGCCACTTTAAGCACTATCGCGTTGCCGCAGGCTATGCACACGGGCGCCATCCAGCCCATGGGGATCATGGCGGGGAAGTTGAAGGGGGCTATGCCTGCGAATACGCCCATCGGCTCGCGGTAAAGAACGGTGTCGTAACCCGAAGAAGCGTCCATAAGGCTCTCCCCTTGCAGCAGAGAGGGCATGCTGCACGCAAGCTCGGTGCCCTCTTTTGCCTTTAAGATGTCGCCCTTGCTCTCCTCCCAATTCTTGCCGTGCTCGGTGGCGCAAAGCAGGGTGAGCTCGTCCATGTGCTCGATGAGCAGATCGCGCAGCTTATACAGCACCTGCACCCTTTTGAGCACGGGCACGCGGCTCCACTTTTCGTAGGCGGCGTGTGCGTTTTCTATCACCTGCGCCACTTCCGCGGAAGTACAGCGCGGCATGCGCGCTATCTGCTCGCCCGTGGATGGGTTGAATACGGGATAGTATTTATCCGTTTGCGATTGCACAAACGTGTTGTTTGTGAAATACTTCAATGTCTCTATTGCCATGATTTTCTCCTTGAAAAATGATTTGCTCTATATTCCCGCCTTTTCGGCGATGTATTTCCTTGCCTTAATCGCATATTCCAGCGGATTTGCAACGGCGGGGTCCTGCTCCGCCTCCACTATCATCCAGCCCTTGTACCCCGCCTTGTCCAGAATGTCGAAGACGGGCGCGAAATCTATCGCTCCGTCCCCGGGGACGGTGAAGGTGCCCGCGCGCACGCCTTGAAGGAAGGACATCTTCTCCTCCTTCACCCTGCGCAAGACGGCGGGGCGCACGTCCTTTAAGTGCACGTGTTTCACCCTGCCCGCGTGCTTTTTGAGCACCGCGAGGTAATCTTCCCCGCAATAGGCGAGATGACCCGTGTCGTAGAGGAGGGAAAACAGCTCCGGGTCGGTCATTTCCATAAGCCTGTCCACCTCTTCCGCCGTCTGCACCACCGTGCCCATGTGGTGGTGATAGGTGAGGGATATGCCCATACCGCGGGCGATTTTCCCCAATTTATTCAACCCCTGCGCCAGCTTTTCCCACTCTTTTTCCGTCATCACGTACTTGCCCTCGAAGACGGGCACGTCCTTGCCCTGAATGCTGAAGCTCTGCTCGGAAGCGCCTATCACCTTTGCGCCCATCTCTTTTAGGAAGGCGCATTGCGCGATAAACTCCTTCTCCACCTGCTCGAAGGGAGCGGTGAGAATAAACGATGAAAACCATTGGTTGGCAATGGTAAGTCCGCGCAAAGCAAGCGCTTTTTTCAGCGTATCCGCGTCCTTGGGGTACTTGTTGCCCACCTCACAGCCGGTAAAGCCGGCGAGAGCCATCTCGCTCACGCACTGTTCAAAGGTGTTCTCCGCGCCCAGATCGGGCATGTCGTCGTTTGTCCACGCGATGGGCGCAATGCCCAGCTTGATATTTTCCTTATTCATATATTCTCCTATTATCTTGCCGCTCGGAGCGCGGGGCGCTCCGCCCCTTATCGGCGTGGCGCCGCAAGGGCGGAATGATTAGTACTTCCTCGCTCTGCCCAGGTGCTCCGCCCTGTCCTTTTTCGCGCTCTCCTGCTTTGCGGTGCGCGGATTTTGCGTTACGCCCACGTTCCACCAGCCGTCGTAGCCGTGGGTCATCGTCTTGGGTGCGACTTTTATGTCAATGAGGGTGGATCTGCTCTGCTTCAAGGCGTCAGCCAGCGCGGCGCGCAGTTCGTCTTCCGTGCGGGCGGTATAGGTCACACAGCCGTACCCTTCCGCCACCTTGGCGAAGTCGATGTTCATAAATTCGCCCTCGCGTATGGGCTTATCCCCGTCGCGGTACCTAAGTTCCGTGCACAGCGCGTCCACGCCCTGCTCCATTTGCAGGTTGTTTATACAGCCGAAGGAGGCGTTGTCGAACAAGAGCACGTTTATCTTCACCCCCTCTTGCAGGGAGGTGACGAGTTCGGAATGCAGCATGAGGAAACTGCCGTCCCCCGCCATGGCGTACACTTCGCGGTTAGGCTCGGCGAGCTTGCTGCCCAGCGCGCCGGCTATCTCGTACCCCATGCAGGAATAGCCGTATTCCATGTTGTAGGCGTCCTTTGTATCCGTCGTCCACATGCGCTGAAGGTCGCCGGGCAGGGAGCCGGCGCTGCCCACGATTACTGCGTCTTTCGGGATGCATTCGCGCACCGCCGCCACCGTCGCCGTTTGAGCCATGCCTCCGCCGTGGGCGGCGAGGTAGCCGGAGATAGCGTCCTTCATCTTGCTCCCTATTTCACCCGGGGAGTCTGGCGTGAGGGCGAGGTGCGCCAAGCGGTCGTACTCCGCCTGCCAGCGCGCCTTTGCCTCAGCTATCTCTCCCTTCCACTTGCTCTTGTAATCGCCCAGGGCGATGCGCAATATCTCCAAGCCCGCCTTGGCGTCGCAGGTCATCTTTACCGCGTCCAGCTTGCCGCCGTGGAAGGGCGACATATTTAAGGTGAGCACCTTTTTATCCGCAAAGAGCTCCTTGCTGCCCGTGGTGAAATCGGTAAAGCGGGTGCCGACGCCTATTATAAGATCGCTCTGCCGCACGAGCTCGTTGGCGGAAGAGTTGCCCGTAACGCCCAAACCTCCCGCGTTGAGGGGGTGGGAGGAAGGGAGCGCGCTCTTGCCCGCCTGCGTTTCTACAAAGGGGATGTTCGCGTCCTCGCACAGCCTTTTCACCGCCTCGCCCGCTTCGGAATATCTCACGCCGCCGCCGACTATCAATACCGGTTTGGCAGCCGCCCTAATAATGCTCAATCCTTCCTCAAGCTCCTCTTTTACGGGGAGAGGGCGGATTATTTTGTGCACGCGCTTTACAAAAAATTCCTCCGGGTAGCCGTATGTTTCCCCCTGCACGTCCTGCGGCAGAGCTATCACCGCCGCGCCCGTGTGGGCGGGATCGGTGAGCACGCGCATGGCGTTGATGAGCGCGCTCATGATCTGCTCGGGGCGGGTGACGCGGTCGAAGTAGCGCGCCACCGCCTTAAAGGCGTCGTTGGTGGTGACAAGGGGGGAGTATAATTGCTCTATCTGCTGCAACACGGGGTCGGGCTGACGGGAAGCGAACGTATCGCCCGTAAATAAGAGCAGGGGGATGTTGTTCGCCGTGGCGGTGCCCGCCGCCGTGACCATGTTCGCCGCGCCGGGGCCTATCGAGGAGATGCAGGGCAGTATCTTGCGGCGGTTATGCTGCTTTGCGTAGGCGATGGCGGCGTGCGCCATGCCCTGCTCGTTCTTGCCCTGGTACACCTTTAAGGAGTGGTGCGCCATAGAGAGCGCCTCGCCCACACCCAGCACACAGCCGTGGCCGAAGATGGTGAAAAAGCCCTCGACGAATTTTTCTTCCTTGCCGTCAAGGCTGACGTATTGATTATCCAAAAAGCGGACGATGGCTTCGCCCATACTCATCTTTATTACCATAGTCCGCCTCACTCTTCCCAATGCTTAAAGCGCGGGTCGACGATGCGCGTCTTGTCCCACGGGTTGCCGGGCAGATGCCTTATCATCCAGCAGCAGTACATGGGATAGCCGGGCGCGGTGACCTGCACATGCGTCTTGCCGCCGGGGAAACAGCCCGCGCTGCCGTCCTTGACGGTGTGCGCTTCCTCGCCGATGAAGCAGGCGCCGAAGGCTTCGGGCGCAGACATCTTGTAATAGTACACTTCCGGCTGGGGATGGGAGTGGGGAAGATAGCTCCACCACCTGCCCTGGCGCGCGATCACCTCGCCCACCACCAAGTTGGAGTAGGGGGCGTTGGAGTAGTCGAATATTGTGTTCACGTCCCTCACGGCGGTGTTTTCCCACAGTCCTTCGCAGGACACGGAACAGATAACGTCCTTCTTATCGTAAAACTTCGCCTTGAACACCCTGTCGTTGGTGGTGGCGATATGCAAAATTTCGCAGTCGGTTACGGCGGTGACGCCTATCGTCTCACCCTTGCACACGTGGATAGCCGCGGGCAGATCGGTGAAGACGTCCTTGCGAGCGGCGCGCGCGGTGATATCGCCGCTTGAAAAGACAACTTCGCCCTCGGTGAGCAGCACGCATATCTCCTTGTCCTGCTTGCAAAAGCGCTTGCGTGCGCCCGCGCGCAACTTTATTACCTCTATATCCATGAGCATATCCTTGTTTATGCCCGTCATGGAGCAGATCTTCTTTACTCCTTCCTTGTTGAATGCGGGATATAAAAATGCCATATTCCCTCCTTATTTACGGGCGACCATATCGCCGTATGTCTTTTTTTCTTCTTCGATGAATTTTTTCAGCTCGTCCATGGTGGGCATGAATTCGGAACAGCCGTGCGCCGCCACCAGCATGGAAGCGGACGCGCTGCCCATCTCCAGGCAGTCCATGATGTCCTCGCCGTTAAACAGCGCCGCCAAAAATGCCGAACCGTAGCCGTCGCCGCCGCCGAAGGATTTGAACGCCTTGACGGGGAAGGGCTTGATATCGTACTTCTTCCCGTCGCAGGTGTGGGCGGTGGAGCCCTCCTTACCGTGCTTGATGATGACTATCTTTGCGCCCTTGCCCGTCCAATAGGCGGCGGTGCGCTCGTCGGTTGCGCCGGGCATGTATATGCTCTCCGTGAGGTCGTATTCCTCGCGCGAGCCCATGATGATGTCCGCCTTCTCCGCAACGGCGGTGTAATATACGCTTATTTCGTCCTTGCTCTTCCAATTATAGGGGCGGTAGTCGATGTCGAAGATGACGCGCGTTTTCGTCTTTTTTGCCAAAAACACCGCTTTAAGAGCCGCCTCGCGCGAGGGGCTCTGCGCCAGCGCCGTGCCCGAGATGAGCAGGGCTTTGGCGGAGGCGATATACTCCTCGTCCACGTCCCCCGGCTCGAGCATGAGGTCGGCTATGCCGTCGCGGTACATCAAAATGCTGCTTTCGGTGGGTGATAGGATCTCCGTAAAGGTGAGCCCCAGCTTTTCGCCGTGAGCGGCGCGGGTGACGTGCGATACGTCTATCCCCTCTTTTTCAAAAAAGGAAGTGACGTAATCGCCGAATCTGTCGTCAGAAACTTTGCCGATAAAGCCGACTTTGCCGCCCAAGCGGGCAAGACCCACCGCCACGTTGGCGGGAGAGCCGCCCAAATACTTGCGGAACTCCCTGCTCTCGCTGAGCGGTTTGAAATAATCGATGGGGTTGAAGTCGATGGCGACCCTGCCCAGAGCCACCAAATCCAGCTTGCGCCCCGATTCAAAGGTAACGTATTGCATAATTTCCCTCCTAAGGGGGGAAGGCAAACGCCGAAAAAAACATGTCTTCGCCCCTTATGATAATATAATACAATATTATAAAAGCAAGTGCAATGGTAAAAATTTCCAATTATCGGCAATATCAACCGTTTTGTCCATAAAATGAATTTTCTTCATTTTTCCTTAATATTAAATCGGCAAAATTCATATCGATTATCGCGCAAAAAAATTTCGCGCTTGCGCGAATTTTCAGAAAAAATTTTTCCGAAAATTCGCAAAAAATCGGGGCAAGCTTACCCCCCCCCATAACTTGTTATTTAATTTAACTAAAATTTTAGCCCCAATCGTAAAAAAACAGTTGACACGGCATATTTTATATGTTACCATTATGGCGATTTAGGGGATAGCGTGAAGCGATTATGGGAACGAACGAGCGTGTTCTCCTTTTTTCTGCCCTGTTTGCACACAAGGGCGTGAAAAAGCGGCAAACGTGATAAAAATAACATCGATGACGATTAATGAATACCTCTCGCCGCCGATGTTAAGAACCTCCCCGCTCCCGTCAACGCCGAGCGGCGCGAACCTTAAAAACTTTACCTCTTTGCTTAAAAACACCCCTCAAAACGGCGGCAAATGTAAAGTCGGCAGGTTAAAAAGGTTTTATAAGGCAAAAACATTCAGCCGAAATGAAGCTGAATTAACCGTACATTAATCGCGTGTATATTATCGTGTATATAATTTAACCGATAATTCGCGCGCGTGCGCTTTGGGTAAACAAGCGCAAGGAAGTAACGATGCGTAAAAGATCTATCGTGATTTTAATAGCTGCTTTGGCTGTCGTGGCGGTCGCCGCTTCGATAGGCGCGGCGTATGTAGTTGAAAAAGAGAACTCGGGCATGGCGCTGACTTCCGCGGGGGAGGAATTCACCGACTCCGCAAGGATAGAAGGACTGCTGCCCGGGCAATCATCCGTGCAGGAGTACAAGGCGCACTCGCCGGGAGGAGCCACCTTCACCCTTTCGCTTACGGGCGGGCATTTTTCCGATTTGGGCAGATACCTGCACGTGAGCATAAAGCTGAACGGGAAAGAGCTCTACGGCGGCGCGTATCTCGACTGCAAAGGGGTCATATACACGGCAAAGGTGAGCGGCGATTTCACCTTCTCCGTGACCTACTCCCTGCCCGAGGACGCGGGCAACGGAGCTCAGGGCAAGGAATGCGACATCGTCCTGCACTGCTCGCTGCAGGAGATAGAATAAAGGGTTAAAGGGCAAGAAGGGAGTATGGACAAAGTTAAGGGTAAAAAGGTGCGGAACATAGTTTCCGCCGTGATAGTTGCGATCGTGCTGATCGCCGCCATATGCGCGCTGGGCGTTTCGATAGCCTACCGCGTGCAGGGGCAGACGCTCACGATAGGCGGCACTCAGTTTAGGCTGGTGCTCACCGGCTCGATGGAAGGAGAGGAAGAAGACTCCATCCGCACCAACTCGGTGATAGCGATAAAGACGGTGCCGAAAGACGCGGAAGAAGCGCGCAAATTTATCGACGAGCTGGAAGTGGGCGACATCATCACCTTCTACGATACGTCCTTGGGCGCGGACGACATAGTGGTCACGCACAGGATTGTGGAGATTAGGCAGAGCTCCGGCGGCACGTCCTTCATCACCAAGGGCGACGCCAACAACACGCAGGACGCCTCCCCCGTGGACGAGAGCGACGTGATAGGCGTGGTGACGGGTTCCAACTACGCGTTCGGCGCGTTTTTGACCTTTCTCACCTCCACCACGGGCATTGTGGTGTGCCTGATAGTGCCCGCCGCGGTGATAATGATATACGAGATATTCCGCATCGCCTTTTTGGTGAGTAAGGATAAAAAGCAAAAAAGGCAATCCGAAATGGATGAAAAGGAGCAGGAGATAGAACGCCTGCGCCAAGAATTGGAAGAAATGAAGAAAAGAGGTGAAAGCAATGACTGAGTCCTTGTTTATCGCATGCATAGCAATCGTGATCTGCATAGCCGTACTGCTCATCATCTGGCTGGTGGTTTCGGCTTTGCGCAAGGGAAAGAGCGTTAAAGGCAAAGTCGTTTCGATAAACGACACCGATTATGTGCTCGTGCCCGTGGGCGAGAGCGCGGATAGATATGTAGCTCGCGCCGCCCGCCCCAAAGCGCAGGAAGAGCACGTTTCGCAGATAACCGAATCGCAGGTGTTCCCCGCTCATGCGCAGGAAGAAGCGGCGGAAGAAGCCGCCGCGACGGAAGCTCCCGCGACGGAAGCCCCCGCAACGGAAGCGCCCGCACAAGAGCCGGAGGGCGGCGCGGTCGTACTGCACCGCAACACTGCCGTACCCTACCCCGAAGCCTACTCCGCCCTCTCCCCCGCCGAAAAGCGGTATGTGGACGACATCCTGGCATATGCCGAGAGCAAAGAAGGCGCCAAGCTCGTGACCAACGACAACGCCGCGTGCGTGTACTTCGGCAAAAAACAGCTCGTGCGCATCATCCTGCGCCGCGGCAAGATAACCGCCCGCATGCAAGTGCAGAACAACGCCCTGGCAAGCTACGCGGACGACAACAACTTCAACCTGCGCGAAAAGCCCGTGGACGTGCGCGTGGAGAGCGCCGCCACCGTGGGCTACATAAAGGGCATAATCGACATCAATTACGCCACTTTCAAAGAAGAGCGCGAGATGAAGGAAGCCAAGAAGAAGGAAGAGCGCCGCTTGAAGCGCCAGCAAAAGCGCCAAGCCTCCTCTGAAAACTGATTATTATACGTGCCGCAAGGGCGCGTGCGATGACCGCCCCTTACCCCGCCCCGTAAAGCAAAATTATTTGCCGATCGGCTGTGCGGGCGAAGAGGCGGCGGCGATGCATTTTAGGATGATTTTTCTCGAAATCGGTGAAGGTAATACTAGCCGTATTATCAAACCGAAATCGGGGAAAAGCGCCTAAAAGGCGCATGCATGATTGCCCCTTTGCTCGCTCACACCGTAAAGCAAAATTATTTGCCGATCGGCTGCGCGGGCGAAGAGGCGACGGCGATGCATTTTAGGATGATTTTTCTCGAGATCGGCGAAGGTAATACTAGCCGTATTATCAAGCCGAGCTCGGGGAAAAGCGCCTAAAAGGCGCGTCGGCGGTCTTCGCCCGCGAAGCCGAGCGGCAAAGGAGAAACAAATATGAAAAAACATGGAGTAATTATGGTGTCTGCCGTGATAGCCGTGCTGTGTGCGGCGATCGTGGTGGGAGCGTCGTTTGCCCTGTTTTCGCAAAACGCCTCCGTGGAAACGTATCTTTCCGCGGGCGAGCTGAGCGCCGCCCTCGTGCGCACCGATTTGAGCGGACAGTTCGTGGACAAGAACGGAATTTTGGGCACGGAAACCACCGTGGACGAGGACGTGAACCTCACCGCCCTCGACAACACCACCAACGCGGCGTTCAGCTTCGGCGATGACGTGTCCCCCGTATACAACGTCCCCGGCGTGTGGGAAGAAGCTGCTTTCAGCCTCACCAATAGCGGCAACGTGGCGTTCGACAGCGCTCTGCAATTCGCCTTTGTGGATGAAGCGCCCGAGGAAGGCACGCCCGAATATGTGCTGGCAAGCAAACTCGTTGTAACCGTTTCCGATAACACGAGAACCCTTAAAACGGGCACTCTTGCTCAGATAATAAGCGGCGGCGTTATCGACCTGAACGCACGTCAGCTTGCAAGCCAAAGCTATGTATTCAAGATCAAAATAGAGCTGCCCTATGAAAGCGAAGTCGTCGACGACGGCACGGGCAGCACCATCATGAACGCAAACTTGAAGTTCACCTTCACCGTGACCGCTACCCAGACGGTAGAGGACGGTGCAATAACCGAATAATAACTCTCGCACACATGTGCGAAAGGGAGGAGAAATAAAATGACAAAGAAAAAAGCAATCGTATCGGCGGCACTTATCGCTCTGCTCTGCGCAGCGGTGATAGTAGGTTCCACCTTTGCACTTTTCGCGGTGAGCCGCTCTTCCGAGATAGCCGTTACCACCGGCAGCGTGGATATCTCCGCAACCATGAGCAACCTAACCACGGCAAGTTTAAGCCCCACCGCCGACAATGTGACCAATAACACGGCGGAAAAATTCGCCACGGGCGGCACCGCTTCTTTGAATGCGGAAGAAGGCAAGCTCACCCTTACCAATATCGTCCCCGGTGACAGCGCCACCTTCACCCTCGCCGTGCAGAACACGGGCAACAACGCCGCCAAAGTGCGCGTGGACGTCGCCAAGACCATAACCACGGGCGAAGAAGGCGCGGCGGATGAACTGCTTGTGACCGTTAAGAAGGATGATGCAGACTTCACCACGAATGCATGGACTTGTGGCGCAGATAACGGCGCACTCGTGCTCAACCCCGAAGAAACCCTTACCCTCACCATAACCGTGGCTTTGGATAAGAACGCCACTCAGCCGATAGGCGAAGACGGCACGGTGAAACAGCTTATCTCCGAGGCGACAATCAAAGTTACCGTATATGCAGGACAGGCGAACGCTTCCGATTCCGACTTGAACGGAGCGCTCTCCCTTGACTGATAGGAGGAAATATATATGACTCGCACTAAAAAAACAGCTTTGCTCGTTTCCGCTTTGGCGATCGTGCTGTGTGCGGCGGTGATCGTGGGCGCGACCTATGCCCTCTTCACCGACGGCGAAGAATACGCGATCGGCGTGAATACCGGTAAGATAGACGTCTCCGGCACCCTCACCCTCAAATCCGCCTGGTCGGAAGCTCAAACCACCGGAGTTAGGGATGAAGAAACTATCTCCGGCGATTCTGTAACCGTAGCTCAGGGCGGCACCGTCACCATAGCCGAAGGCAATACCCTTACTTTTGATAAGATGTCCTTGGGCGACGGCGCAAAAGTGAAGCTCACCTTTGCAAACAGCAGCTCCATAAACATGAAGTATCGCGTGACCCTCTCCGTCAAAAACGAAGGCTCACCCAGCGACTTTTTGAAGAACAACCTCACCGTAAAGGTGGGTAACGGCGAAGCGCAGACGGCTTTTGGCGCAGATTCCGATACCTTCGTGATCGTGAATTGGACGAGCGTGACCGCTTCTTCCGCAATAGATGAAGTTACCTTTGAAGTGGCTCTGCCCTGGAGCGCGCTTGAAGCAAGCGAAGCACTTTCCGACGCGCAATCCATTTCCCTTGTAGTAAAGATGGAAGCCGTGCAGAATAACGCTTATACAGACTAAACCCGTGTGCGGCGCGGACTCTGCGCCGCACCAAAAAAAGCGCCGCGCAAGCGGCCCCAAATTTGAAAATAAAGTTTTGCCCTTCCCCCTAGGAGAGCAAAGAGAGGAATAAAATGACTAAATCAAGCAAGAAAACGGCTATAGCAGCGGCAATCCTCGTCGTGGTGATGTGCGCGGCGATAATTGCGGGCGCTACGTTCGCGCTGTTTACTTCCACCGTCACAAACGACATCAACGTGAACACCGGTGACATAAAGGTGACCGGCTCGCTCACCTTGGACGAAGCTTGGTCGCAGAGTGAAGAGGGCGCAAAAACGAATGCGACCGTAAGCGGCAATTCCGCCACCGTACAGCAGGGCGGCACCGTTTCCGTAAACTCCGAAACGGGCGCGATAACTTTTAACAAGATCTCCTTGGGCGACGGCGCCAAGTTCACCCTTTCCTTGAACATCGTCAACTCCATTAGGGCTAAATACGCCGTGGAATTGCAAGTTGCAGAGGGGGCGGATTCCACTTTCTTGAAGGACAACTTGAAGGTCGCCTTCGGCGATAGCGAAGCCGCCCTTTCGGAAAACGCCGCCACCGTGAGCGATTGGAAGGTTTTGGAGATCAACGAGAGCGGCACGCAGGTGGACATCACCTTTACCATATCCCTCCCCTGGACTTCCACGGGCATTGACGCAGAGGGCGCGCAATCCATCAAATTGCAGCTCGTGACCAAGGCGGTTCAGGCGAACGCTTCCAGCGGCAAGGACTTTGAAACGGGCGACGGCACCGGTTACGACACCATCACCGAAGCCATTCAAAACGCAAAGGACGGCGACACGGTGATGATCAATGCAAACAACATCACAATGCCCTCTCTTGAGGAGTTAACCGCTGCCACGGAGGGAAAGAAGATAACTATATCCGGCAAAGGCAGCGATTCTTCCACGGGAACTAAAATTACCGGCACTTCCAATGTATACGTTCCCGCCAATGTAACGCTCGAAAATGTTTACTCGCAAAAGATGATTCAAGCCGTTGAAGGCTGCACCTTGCGCAATGTAAAGATGAATAATAAGATAAACATTCGAGCAAATACCGCGGCGACCAACGCCCTTTCCGATGACGACACAACGAACGCCGTCGTTATCGATAGTTGCACCTTTACTTCTGTAAACCTAAGCGCTAACGGAGTGAGCGCAATAGTACGCAACTGCACCCTTACGGTTACCGGCTGCCCTGTTTCTGCTTCCAATTCTTCCCGTGTAGTGTTGGAAAATTGCTCTTTTTCTCTTTCCTCGGGCAGTAAGAATGTAATAGAAGCGTATAGCAACTCCACTGTTGTTGCCAAGGACAGCACTTTTACCCTTTCGTCGAAAATATCGCTCAGCAAGCCCGGCAGCGTTATCAAATTAAGCGGCGGATCGCAAGGCTTTTTTGAAAACTGCACCATAAACAACATAAACAATCTGAGCGGAAACGGCAACAGCATCTTCGTTACGGAAGGCGCAGACATCACCATGAATAATTGCACGGTGAACAGCACCCCCGCGGCATTGGCTGTTTATAACGAAAACGAAAATGAAACGCCTACCGCAACCCTCACGAATACGAACATGACCGTAACAGGTGAAAATCTACTTGCGGTAACAGTCGGCGTGCATACGAATGAATTCAATGTCAAACCCGAGCAAACCCGCCCCGCAGGCAGCCCCGGCAAACTTGTTATGGATGGCGGCAGTATTATCGCCACAGGTACGGACGCTTCCGCGATATATGCGTCCAACTCCTCTTATGTGGAGCTGAATAACGCAACCGTCACTTCCGACAGCTTTGCTTTCAGCACCAACAACGTATACGGCGGCGAAACCGAATTGACGATAACCGGCTCTTCCGCTATCACTTCCAATAAGGAAGTTGCCCTCTACTTGCCCGCTTTGAAGACCTTTACCATGACGGGCGGCACCGTCAAGGGCGCGGCGGCCATGGACGTGCGCTTGGGCACGATTGAAATCACGGGCGGCGAGCTCATCTCCACCGCAACGGATAATAAAGTGCTCCAATATGTGAGCGGCGAAGTTTCCGCAGACGGCGTGAACGGCGGTAGCAATCCTGACGGTTCTACCGTGATAGTAAACAGCTGCATATACAAGCTGGACGGCGAAATCGTGCCTTTGAACATCACCATAAGCGACGATGTGGCCATAACTTCCGCTACAAGGGATGAAATCCACGTTTACGATTGGAATCAATTCGAACAAGACGTGACCACTTCCTTTGGCAATCATGCCGCCGTTAAGTACGAACTCAAGAGCGGCACCACTCCCGAACTTGTGGTGGCATAACAACGAAAAAAGTTTTGAGGTAAATAAAAATGAGTAAGACAAGTCGCAGAAATGCAATAGTGGTTTCCGTCTTAATAGTCGCCCTGTGCGCGGCTGTTATAGGCGGCGCAACGTTTGCCCTCTATTCTGCCGGCGACACGCACAATATCACCGTAACTTCGGGCGATATTCAGCTTTCTTCCACCGTGAAGCTCACTTCCGCGTGGACGACGGCGCAGAGCGGAGAGAAGACGGACGCGAATGTAACGGATAACAAGACGGCTGCCCTCTCCACCGGCGGCAAAGTGAGCGTGGACGAAGGCGGCAACATCACATTCGACAGGATCGCCCTCGGCGACGGCGCAACATTTGAAGTGACCCTTTCCATGGCGTACACGATAAATATGAAGTACTCCTTGGCGCTTTTGGCGGAAGAATCAGACTCCTTCCTGTGCGATAATTTGCAAATCAAGGTAGGCGATAAGACTTCCACCATGCAGGATTCTTATGTGTATATAGTGGATTGGACGGAGTCCGCAATAGACGATAAGGACGTTACCGAAAAATCCGTAACCGTATCCTTCGACATATCCCTGCCTTGGACGGCACAGGCGAGTGCTCCTAGCAGCGCAAGCTCGATTAAGCTCTCCTTGGTGGCTAGCGGCGTACAGACCAACGCCCTTACGGGTATATCCAACGCGGGCGGCGGCAATTACGGCACCCTTGAAGACGCCGTTGTGGGCGCAAACGCGGACGACACCATCATCATCGGCGAGGACATGGACGAAACCGTTTGGACGGCGGAAGCCGCTGCCGCAGCCGCGGATAAAGACTTGGTGGTGATAGGCTCGAAGAACGCTTCCCTCACAGCAGAAGAAGGCGCGGTTATCCCCTCGAATGTTACTTTGCGCAATTTGAACGTAAATTCCGCTTTGAATTTGCAATCGGGCGCAAGCCTTGAAGACGTGACCGTTAACGGCAGCGTTACGGTGAACGGCGCTTCTTCCCGCGCAGCGGTAATGAGCCTTGCGAACGAATCGCAAGTGAGCGGCGGTAAATCCGTCTTCAACGGCGTGACCTTTAAGGAAGGGCTCGTGCTCAACAACGCAGACGTGACCATAACAAACAGCACGATAGACGATTATAACGGCACCGCCGTATACGTTACGGGCGGCAGCCTCACCCTGGGTGACGGCAACTATTTCTCCGCCGTTGGTCCGAACAGCGTTATAGCGGCGTTCGGCGCAACCGTAACCATAACGGGCGGCGAATATGTGGCTGCCGCGGATATGGCGACCAATACCGGCTTGAACTATCAGGACGGCAAAGCCCTCGCCCTTTACAGCAACTCTTCCGCCACGATAAGCGGCGGCAAGCTGGACTCCCGCGCGAACAACCAGACGGTGCAGCTAGGCTCCTTTGATGAGGATAACCCCGAAACGAATACTTCCGCTTCCCTCACCTTTACGGGCGGCGAGATAACTTCGTATAACGTGGGCATTGCCATCTTCAATAGCTCTTCCTTCGTTATGGACGGCGGCAGCATTGCCGCGGACGCCTATGCGGTGAGCTCCAACAACCTTGCGGGAAGCGACATCTTCACGATAGATATAAACGGCGGCAGCATCACTTCTCCCGAAGTCTGCGCGGCGTTCTATTTGCCCGCTCCCGGCACCCTCACATTGGATAATTGCACCGTGACCGCGGGCGCGATCATCGACGCGCTCTTCGGCGATATCACCATAGGAAGCGGCGTAACCCTCAAATCCACCGCAACGAGCAGCCATTGGGGCGGTTCCAATGTGGGCATGGCGGAAGGCTCCGCAATCATCCTTAATACTTCCAAATATACCGTAAAGCCCGCAGGCACCGCCGGCAGCCTTACCCTCGCCGTGGCAGACGGCGCGAATATCACCTCCGCAACTGGCAGGATATTCGGCGTTTATAATTGGACAAATGCCGACAAGGAAGACGTTTCCTTAAACTTCGGCTCCTTTGCAGGCGACAAGGACGCAATCGCCTACTACAACGCGGCAAGCGCAACTTCCGTCACCCGCATGCGCGTTATCCCCGCCGCCGTTGACGGCAAATACGGCGCCGTCGGATACGCAACCTTGGCGGAGGCAAGCACGGCGGGAGTGACCAAGGCGGAGATAATCTATGACTTGAACGATACGTCCTCTTCTTCCGTCAACGTGACGATTTGGGAAGGCGTAAACGTGACGGGCGCAAATGTGGGCTCCTTGACCGCCCGCGGCGCCAACACCCTTGAAAATGTGACCGCGGCAGAAAATTCCACGCTCGAAAGCTCCTCTGCTACTTATACCGTTGCATACTGCGCTTTTAATAAGGGCGTAACAATCAGCGGCAACGCAAACGTAACGGGCGGCGCTTTTGGCAGCACTTATAACTGCCCCGTAAAAGTGGACAACGGCAGCACCGTTACTTTTGATAAAGTGACTATGGCGTTGAGCTCTACTCCCGCAATTCAGGTGCTGGATTCTTCCAACGTAACCATAACGGGAAGCACTCTTTCCACAATCACGGCGAATGTGCTTACCATAGATAACTCCACGGTTACGGTGAGCGGCACTACGATGACGTCCTCATTCACCTATGGCGGCAATTATAACGTTATAACGGTAAAAAACTACGGCGAAGTAAATCTCTCCGGATGCACAATTTCCACAACCGCTACCCCCGCTACTGTTGCGGGTGCGGCAATACATGCAAGCACAAGTTCTTCCGTAACCTTGAGCGAAACCTCTGTTACGGCGAAAACCTACGGCATTGCCGTTTTTGCAAATTGCAGTGCAACTATAACCGATAGCCAGGTAAACGCCAATCTCGCGCTCTATGTGTACGGCGATAACGCCGAAATCGTGGTGGACGGCAGTAACAGCGCTATAACTTCCACCGACCCTTCTTCCGACGGTGTAGCCGTGCAGGCCGGCGCTTACACTAGTATAAGCTCCTACGGCGGCGGTTCCTTCACCTTGAAAAACGGCAAGGTTGAAGGCGCAATATTAGCCGCGGGCACCGGTGAAATAACCATAAATGGTGGCAGTGTTCATTCTTCTGCTTTGGCGGTTTCCAACAACAACACAACAGCCGTCAACACTTCCATCACCATAAACGGCGGTATTATCGAAGCGGACGGCAGCGCAGCCATCTATCTGCCCGGTCAAGGCTCCTTTACCATGACGGGCGGCAGTGTTACCGGCAACTCCGCAATAGACGCGCGCCTTGGCAGTGTGACCATCACGGGCGGCACGCTTACCGCAAAATATAACGACGGTACCCCCTTGGGTAAAGGCGACGTGCAATATGTCACCGGCATGGCATTCTCCGACGGCAGCGTTATCGTGGTCAACTCCGGTATTTACAAAAATATCGCGGGCGAACTTGTAGACTTGACCGTAACCATCGGCAACGATGTGGTCATGAACAAGACGGCGGATAACGCCGACTATGTGCGCCACTACAATTACGGCAAGAACGAGCAGAAAGCCACCGTCACCATGAACGCAAGCTATAATGTAGCTTACTACACCTTGGTAGACGGCACTCCTACACTGCAGCCGCAAGCCTAATAACTCAGCCCTTTTAACCCTCGGGAGCAACCCTCCCGATCCCTTCTGACGGGGGCGGAACAATCGTTCCGCCCCTAATTTTCCCTCTCTCCAATCGAGGTATACGCCGTATACCTCGCGCCGACTCCCGCAATCTGCAAACACGCCCCACCCAATCAAGGGCAAAATTATGTGCTGTACACATATTTTTATATTACCCACACGGGGAAAATATTTAAATCAAACAAACTGCACACAGCTCAATCGAGGTACGTTTTCCGTACCTCGATATCATATAAAAAATTTGTGGGCTAATTTCCACGATTTTTTCAGGTCGCTATCGCTCGTCATAAATTATGCCGCCCCTCAAAAATCATCCTTATGCCTTCCTCCGCAAGTTTTGCCGCAGCTGCCGCGGGAACATAGGAGATACTTGCGGGGGCGTGGCGGCCGCGCTCTTCTATCACTCCGCCGGAGGGGGGCTCCTTGGAGTAGACCACGGTGAGGGCGGGGACGCCCTCTTCCTTCAAAAGGCGGCGCATGGCGCGCGCGAGCGGACAGACGGAAGTGGAATAGATGTCCGCAACCTCGAACGAGGCTATCTTTTTATTGCCCGTACCCATGCAGGAAAGGACGGGCGCAACGCCTTGGCACGCCTTGATAAGCGCGACTTTCGACGTGACGGTATCTATGCAATCGATGACCAGATCGTAAGGGGAAAAATCAAAGGGGGTGGAGGCGGAGTAAAAAAGGTCGAACTCCTCCACGGTTATTTGCGGGTTGATGTCGCGCAGACGAGCGGCGCACACGCGCGTTTTCTTCTTCCCTATGGTGGAAGTGAGGGCGATAATTTGCCTGTTTAAGTTGCTCTCGCTCACCGCGTCGCTGTCCACAAGGGCGAGCCTGCCCACGCCCGCGCGGGCGAGAAATTCCGCCACGTAGCCGCCCACTCCGCCTATGCCGAAGATGGCAACGCTTGCAAAAGAGAGGGCGTCCGCGCCCTCCCCCAGCAATAGTTTTGTGCGATTCACTTGAAAACTCCGGACGAGAGATATCTATCCCCCGTATCGGGCAGAATAACCACGGTTTTTTTGCCCCTGCCCTCGTTTTTCACATACTCGCCCGCGGCAAAAAGCGCTGCGCCGGAGGATATTCCCGCAAGCAAACCTTCCGTTTTGGCGAGCAAGTCGGCGGTGTTAAAGGCGTCCTCGTCAGTGACGGTGATAACCTTGTCGTAGGCGGCGGTATCGAGCACCTTGGGCACGAAGCCCGCGCCTATGCCCTGAATTTTGTGCGCGCCCGCTTTGCCGCCCGAAAGTACGGGGGACGAAGCCGGCTCCACCGCTATCACGGCGATATCCTTGTTATACTCGCGCAGATACTTGGAAAGGCCCGTAACCGTGCCGCCCGTACCCACAGAGCATACCACGGCTTGCACCTGCCCTTCCGTATCGCGCCAAATCTCGTCCGCGGTGGACTTGTGCGCTTTGGGGTTGGCGGGGTTTTCGAACTGCCCCGCGATTATGGACCCGGGGGTGGCGGCGTGAAGTTCTTCCGCCCTGCGCGTCGCGCCTGACATGCCCTCCGCGCCCGGGGTGAGCACCAGCTCCGCACCCAGCGCTTTGAGCAGCTTCCTGCGCTCTTCACTCATAGTTTCGGGCATGGTGAGGATGAGCTTGTACCCCCTAACCGCACACAGCGCGGCAAGCCCTATGCCCGTGTTGCCTGAAGTGGGCTCGATGACCGTGCCGCCCGCGCGCAGCAAGCCGCGCTCTTCCGCGTCGTTTAGCATGGAAAGCGCCGTTCTGTCCTTAATACTGCCGGCGGGGTTCATGCTCTCCACCTTACCGATGAGCGGGCAAGGCAGACCCATCTTTGCCGAAAGGCGGGAAAGCTCCACCAGCGGAGTGCCGCCTATTATCTGCGATATATCCTTTGCTATCTTCATAACCTGTTATTCTTCCGTTTTATCTTCTTCGGGCGCACTGCCCTCTGCCGTGCCATCTTCTTGTGCGGGTTCCTGCGCGGGTTCTTCTTGTGCGGGTTCCTGCGCGGCTTCCTGCGCGGGCTCTGCCGCAACGGGTGCGGGAGAGAGGGCCTTTGCTATCATGCATGCGCAAGAGATCAAGATGAGCGCAGCCGCTGCCGCCGCTTCAGCGGAAAGGTGCGTGCCGCTTTTTTCCACCATCTCCGCATACTCGTCCGTGAAGGGGAGCAGATAGCATTGATATGTGCACGCAACCATTATTCCGCAGGCGAGCAGCACCACCGCGGGCGCCAAGTACACCTTTGAATTGCGGTTGGGGATAAAGGTGAAGAGCACCACGAACATGGGAAACACGAAACCTATAAACAGCGGCGCATTGAAGTAAAAGGAGCGCGCCATTGAAAAGAAGGTTATGCGGAAGGTGGCAATGCCGTCCCCGCCCGCGTCCGTAACGCCCTTGGTGAAGAACAGTCCGAAGGCTATCACCGCGCACACTTCAGCCGCCAGCGTGAGCAAGAGCTGCCGCTTGGGCTGATGGATAATGCTTTTGAAAAACTTGATCATAATGTATCTCCTCTCCTTATCTTACCACGTTGTTCACTATCTCCCCGCGCATGAATGCCGCGAGGTTTTCCGCCGCTATCTTCACAAGGCGGTTGCGCGTTTCCGCGGGCGCCCACGCCACATGCGGCGTGATCACGCAATTTTCCAAACCGATGAGCGCGTTGCCGCGGGGCGGTTCCTGCGTGAGCACGTCCAGCGCCGCCGCCCTTATTTTTCCCGAAGTGAGCGCGGTATATAACGCGCCCTCGTCCACGAGCCCGCCGCGGGCGGTATTTATGAGTATGGCGTCCTTCTTCATAAGCGCGAGAGTGCCCGCGTTTATCAAGTTCGCCGTGTCCTCGGTGAGCGGACAATGCAGGGTGAGCACGTCGCTGCGGGCAAAAAGCTCCTCCTTGCCCACGAGTTCATAAGGGCAGCCGGCGGGGGTCGTGCGCGTGTGCACCAATACCTTCATGCCGAGCGCGTCGGCGGCTTTTGCCACCCGCTTGCCTATGTCGCCGCAGCCGAATATGCCAAGCGTTTTGCCGCTTATCTCCTGCATGGGATAGGGGAAGTAACTAAAGCACTCCTGCCCTTCCCACTCGCCCGCGCGCACGGCTTTGTCATAGACGTCCACTTTGGAATAAAAGTGCAATATAAGCGCGATGACGTGCTGCGCCACCGCCGCGCCCGAATAGCCGGGGACGTTAGTCACGGTGACGCCCAGCTCGCGCGCCGCGGATAGATCCACGTTGTTATAGCCGGTGGCGAAAATGCCCACATACTTCACTTCAGGGAGGGAAGAAAGCACCTTGCGCGTGATGAGCACCTTATTGCACAAGATGGCGGTGCACCCCTTTGCGGCGGCGATTATCTCCCCCTCCTCCTTGCAGCGCACATAGCGGACATTGCCCAGCTTTTCCAGCGGGGAAAAGTCCACGTCGCCGCGCGTGAGGGTGTGTTTTTCCAGAACGGCGATGTCCATTAAAGGGTTACCGTCACCTTATTCAGGTTACGGGGAGTATCCACCTTCAAGCCCTTGGCAAGTCCCACGTTGAGGGCAAGTAATGATACCGCCACGCCGTATATAACGGGCGCGGTCACGTCGCTTGCCGCGGGCATGACCACCTTGTTATCGGCAACTTCCAGCACCTCGGTGATGTCGCTGAACACGGTGAGTTTGCCGCCCAAGCTCTTAATGCGCTTTGCAAGACCCTTATATTCCTCGCCGAACACGCCGGAGGGGGCGAGCAGAATGACGTTCGCCGTTTCGTCGATGAGCGAGAAGGGCCCGTGCATGAAGTTGGCGGTGGAGAAGGCGCGGTTGAACATATAGCAGCATTCGGTGAGCTTCAAGGCGCACTCGTCGCCCGTGCCCAGCATGGTGCCGCGCGTTAAAATGATGTTGCTCTTTTCCTTGTAAATGCCCTTGGCGGCTGCGGCTATTTCGTCAAACTTTTCCAAAATGCCGGCTATCTTTGCGGGATATTCGTCTATCTCCTTACCGATATTCCCGCCCAGCGCGTCCGCCAAAAGCGCAAGCGCGGTGAGCTCGCCGATATACGTCTTAGTGGCGGCAACGGATTTTTCTTCCTCCACGTCCATAAAAAGGTGAAAGTCCGCCTGCTGAGCCACGGGGCTTTCGCTGTTGTTGGTCACGGCAACGGTCATCGCGCCCGCCTCCTTTGCCTTGTTGAAGACGTCTATCGTATCCTTAGACATGCCCGATTGCGATACGATTATCATGCAAGTATCTTTCATATCCACCCTAGTATTGTAAACGGTGTAGAGCGAGGGGTGGAATTTGCCCACCTGAATGCCCGTAACCAGGGGGCAGAGGAAGGAAAACACGGTGGCGGCGTTATCCGAAGTGCCGCGCGCGAGCGTGACGAATTTGACGATGCCCTTGTCCTTCACCGCCTTGGCGATCTGCGCCGCAACGGGGCGGCAAGAAGCTATCGTGCGCTTTATCATTGTGGGTTCGGAGAAGATCTCCTGCTGCATTAAAGTGGTCATATAACTCTCCTTTTATGTCCTTACGGACGGAAATTTATATTATTATAATAGCACACGCACGCGTTTTATGCAACAGGATATTGAATTGTTTGTTCAATATGGCAAGGGAAGGGAGAGATTATGATTTTTTCAAGTCGCAAAGTATTTGTTTGCGAAGCGTTAGCGACTTGAAAAAATCGCGAAATCTTTTGACTTCATAAACTATTTATATATTCCTTTCTTTTAACAGAAGTCAAAAGGCGAAATCTTGCGGCGGATATGAATAATCTCTACGAAATACTTAACGTTCGCCGCAAGGCGAAATCCGCCCTCAAACCGCAGAGCGACGAGAGGGCGGGCGAAATCCATGGATATACTGTTGCGGAGCAACGCTATCCATGGGCGGCGGCACCGCAAGCGGATTTACACTTGTTTGGTCTTATTGCGAAAGTTATCACTCTAACATATTAAGCTGTTTATTGAGTTGGTAGTGTTGCCTTAATTGTTTTTTGTGCGCGGGCGTTTATTTGTCGCTCTTAGTTTTATTCGCGGTATTGATGGATTTTATTATCATCTTTCGTATTACGCCGCATTCGTGTAACAAAGGCGTTACTTCTTCTTCCGCAAAATACTCGGCTCTCAAACCCAATTGCAACCAATATTCCGTTTCGTGGCATTCTTTCAATGCTATGCGATATTTGTTTACAAAATCATCCGTGCTTGCGGCATACTTGGCTTCGTATGTATTTGCACCTATGGAAGTAGCACTCCTTCCCAATTGCCGTGCAACTATAACTTTTATGGAATCACGTTGAATATGTTCGCACAACTGCAAAACTTTTATGGCAAACGTTTGAGTTTTTTCCGTTAACATAATATCCTCCCGCAACCACTATAAAAGAAATCAAGTCTTGTGTCAATAGCAAAACAAAACCACAGACAAAAATTTATACCAAAACGGAATAATATTGATAACTTTCGCTATAAGACAAACCAAGTGTAAATGCGCCTGCGGCACCTTCGCCCATGGAGAGCGTTTGCCGCTTGCGGCGAACTGTATCTCCATGGATTTCGCCCGCTTTCTCGTCCGCCGCGGAGCGGTGGGTTTGAAAGCGGATTTCGCCTTGCGGCGAACGTTAAGTATTTCGTAGAGATTATTCATATCCGCCGCAAGATTTCGCCTTTTCGGGGAAAGAATAGTGTTGATTATGAAAAATCTATATCCCCGAAAAGATTTCGCGATTTTTTCAGGGCACTTACGCTTCGCAAACAAATACTTTGCGCCCTGAAAAAATCATCTTCTTCTTGCCTCACCCCCATAAAGACTGCGGCGGACATTTGCCCGCCGCAATCTTTTTATGAGGAGAGGTACGTCATGTCCTAAGGACATCGAAGTTGGTTATTTTCGCAGCTCCTTTGCTTGTTCGCACATACTGTGGATGCTTTCGGTTATGCCGCTTATTTGCAGCTCCGCCCTGCCGTTCACCTTGGGCGCCGCCACGGTGAGCAGGCAGGTGAGCAAGAGCAGGATTAGTCCCGCTCCGCCGAAGCCGCCCGCCGCCGCAAAGCTGCCCAATATGGCTGCCACTATGCCTATTATCAAAAAGTATGCCGCCACTATTCCGCTCATTAGAGTGACGAATGAGAGCAATTGCGAGGGAGATTTCCTTATCCTTTCCACGTCGCGGATGAGCTTTTCGCACTCCTTTTGCAAGTCGTTCAGCTTTTTGCCCTCGCCCTTGCCCTCGCGCTTTTCGCGGCGGAAGTAGAGGACGGTCTTGCCGCTGCCCGCGCTTTCCTGCCTAACGCATTCCCAGCCAAAGTCGGCAAAACTCTGCTCCATGAGCGCGCTCTCTTCGTTACGCACCTCGCGCTTGGCGTATTCGTTTCCGCACAATGATATATTCCTGTTCATAATGATATCTCCTTATTCAACGGTCTGCCGAGCAGCTTGTTCTTCACGTTGTTACTGCTCTTGATATAGTATTTGGTGATGGTCTTCATGCCAAAAAACACTTCCCTTGTGAGCAAGAAGGTGGGCGCCACTATCAGCCACATTGCCAGCCCGAACAAGAACAGCCCCACCATGAAGCCCGCCTGCCTGCCCAGCAAGAACGCCATTACCATCATCGTGCCGCCGCCAACTATCTCCAGCAATATGGTGAGCGCGATGCCCGCCGCCATCAGCCAGCCGAACGCCCAGCATGTGCCGGAAAAAAGGTAGTACAGCGCCAGCACGGGCGACACGAGCGCCGCTCTCCCCGCTCCGCCGGGGCGTTTGCTCCCGTTCATCTTCATAACTTGTTCCATATATTCCTCCCGTCTGCCCGCGGCAGAACATTGCGTATATTATTATTCCCACGTGCGGGGTTATATACCTTAATCCTGCCCCGCCCCGCGCACTATTGCTGCCTTATGCCCAGCACCGCCGCGCGCTGAGAAGATTCCGTAACGGGAATGCCGTACACGGCGCGCTTGTTTTCCAGCACGGTGGTGGCGAGCATATCTTCCATGGCGTCCATGCAGCGGCTTTTTGAAAGATTGGCGGCAAAGTCCTTGTAGAGCAGAGCGCACTTCTCCTTTTCGTAAGGGTTGTCGATAAAGTAGTCTATCTTTGCGGCAAGATCGTCGCTGTCGTCCGGTGTGAACAGGTTATGGCTGCCCATGGCGAACGCCCTGGTCGCGCTCTTATCCGAATCCGCTATCACGGGAACGAGCCCGCCGCAGATGGCTTCGAGGCAGGAGATAGCCTCTATCTCCACCTTTGCCGTGTGCACATACAGGTCGGAAGAGTGGATGGTATCCACCAGCTCTTCACGGGTGAAGAACTTGAACGCGGGCGCGTTGGTCAGCCCCTCTGCCCTCTTCTTCAAGCTCTCTTCCATAGGGCCCGCTCCGGCGAAGATGAGTTGGATGTCCTTTTCGTGCGCGCTCTTTTTCACCGCGTCTATCAGCACGCCCTGGTCTTTTTCGTGCGAATACCTGCCCGTGCAGAGGATGACGAACTTGCCGTCCGCCCTCTCCTTCCTCTCGCCTTGGAAGAAGGCTTCGTCCACGCCGTTTGAGATGACGTAGCCGTGCGTGCTCTTTTTCACGCTCTTTTCAAACTCGTTTTTGATGAACACGGTGGGGTAATGCACGCAGTCGCACTTGCCGTAAAGCACGCGGAAGAAGCGGCGGTAGATGGCTTTGTTCAGCGCCTTGCTGTTCATCAGCCCCAAATGGTTGGTCACGTTCTCCGCCTGGCAATGGAAGCCCGCCGATACGGGAATGCCCAAACCGCGGGCGATGTCCACCGCCCTGCGCGAGAGGACGAAGGGCATCATGCAGTGCACTATGTCCGCGCCGTCTATCGCCGCATAGAGCAGGTCGTCGTCCGCCTTGGCGAGCACCACGTCGTTCTTCTTCACATACTTGTTGAAGGGTCCGAAGCTGCGCGTGGAGGTGATGTAGTAGCCTTCCTGCCCCATCTTGCTCTTGTCCGGGCACACCACCTTTACGGTGTGACCCTTTGCTTTAAGCGATTCTATCAAATTGGCTGCCGCCACGGCGGTGCCGTTTTTCCTTGAGAGAGGTATATCACATATTATCGTAACTTTCATTTGTTACATCTCCTTTCCTTTTGTGACTATATGATAAACCCCCTAAGTAAACAACCCGTAACGCGTCGGTAACGCAACGGTTAAATTCGCGTTAAATAATGGTAAATTGATGGTTTTTGGGGAACTATTTAGAAAATATAAGGGTAAATGCTAGCGTAGAAGTCGACTGTCTCAGCCGGCGACGTCTCCTTCACCAATTTATACATATATGGATTTCTTCTTTTTATAACGGCAGATAGAAACGCTTTATCACCCCATAACGGACGCTCTACGTCTATCGCCTTTTTTAATATGTCTCCGCAAAATATGAAGTTAGCCATATTGCAATCGGTAAAAATAAATACTGGTTCTTCCGCTTGCGGCAGGGAGTCTATCCTATCATAGCATGCCGCGCGCTCATATTTTGGCATTTTTTCGACAATACTGTATAAAAACTCTCTCCAAGATGAATATCTTGCCGTTCCATCCTTTTGCATCATTCCGAATTGCTTGCCTTTAATATTCGCGGCTCCCTGCATCAAATGCAGCGCTTGGGATAAAATATATCGTTCGCTGTCCTTTTTATAGTATATGTTGCCTTCGACTTTTTCTTCTTCCAACACGGCATGATTTTTCAAAAACATGCCTTTGGGATAGACGTTAAAAATTTCGGCAACAGGGAGATTATGTCTTCTTAAAATATCGTGCGCGGCTTGTTCGATAAAAAACGATTCGTCAGCATACTCGTTGTTATAAGCGCTTTTGGCAATCTTTATAATGCGCCCATCTTTTTCAAAAACATAATGCTTTTCACTATAGGCAAAATAATTGTAGCCTATATTACAAAGCTCCTCATAATACGACTCGCTCTGCGGATTATTTATCATTTTTTTCTCTTTTGTAAATAAGATTTTTTCTTACCACGCTTTTTAGCAAAGAACTGTCCGCACCGACGTCGTCAGACTGAGCTATTATCGAAGCGATATCTTTTGGCAGGCAACTTCCTCCGTACCCCCTGTTGTCTTCATACACAAAAGTGTGACTTTTGCCTATTCTGGGATCTGCAACCCATATTTCACGCGCCCTGTTATAGTCCGCTCCCAACTTTTTTGCGATATCATACATCTCATTGCAAAATATGACTTTCATGGCAAGAAAGGCATTTTCCATATATTTTGCCATTTCCGCATCTTTGGCATCACTTTGATATATCTGCACATCGGAGCTTATAACATCTTGATATGCCCTGATAGCCAAATTTATCCCCTCTTTGCTCCCGCCGAACACAAGCCACCTTCTTTCTTGAAGATTTGCAAAAGGGTGCGCGGCCGTTTCTCCGTAATACTCCGGATGAAAGACGATTTCTTTATGATATTTCTCTCGCATCTCATCCGTAAAGCCAACATACACGGTGGAACGCAAAATGATCACTTTGCATGTTGCCCACTGTATCACCTCTTCCACCGCGCTCGTGTCGCAATGCTCATCCTGCTTTTTCGGCGTGGGCACGCATACAAACACTGCGTCACATGAGTTTATTTCCTCGCGCGACCCTATGCCCAAATATTTATCGTATATCGCCGCGTCCTTAAACAAGGTGTGCATAGCCTTTCCCACATGCCCGTATCCTACGATTCCCGTTTTCATTTTTCCTCCTTATCTTTTAGCTTGCTTAAATTTTTTTCTCTCATTTTTGCTTTTTCCAAAAGTATTTTCTTTACTCTATGTTTTTCCTCTTCACCGTACTTCCCTGCTCCCTCTCTGTTTTGCGAACTAGGTTCGAAATAATATAGTACCTCCTGAATAAAACCACATTTTTTC
This sequence comes from uncultured Clostridia bacterium, assembly GCA_944381275.1. Taxonomy (GTDB): domain Bacteria; phylum Bacillota; class Clostridia; order Christensenellales; family UBA3700; genus Alloclostridium. The sequence continues at coordinate 34,019 of CALWKO010000009.1, forward strand.
GCCCTTTGAACCATCGGTAGCATAAATGCAAAATCGGTATTAACATCGACATATTTCCCATCTATTTTCAAATCTTCTTCTATGTCGATACCGTCGAACAAGTACCGCCTGAAACATTTGGGATGCAACCAAATATTGTCGCCGCCACGTTCCCATACCCTATCAAATGAATATACTCGATAATTTTTAAGCGGCTTATCCCACCTTATGCAATTCCCGCAGGTTATCTCCACGCCTTGGGCAAATCTTTTTGTGATGATCTCTATCGCATGCTCGTTCACCAAATAGTCGTCATTGTCTACATTGATTACTATTGCATTTTTGTTTAGCACCATGTTTTGCATTGCAAATACAAAATTTTCCAACTCGCCCACATTTTCATCGTTAAAGCACGCCTTGACTTTTGCTGCAAAATACGGATCTTTCCTTATGATCAAGCGTGCGTAATCGGCGCTTTCGTTTGTCGACGCGTCATCGATATATACTATTTCAAAATTTTGATACGTTTGTTTTTTAATGCTATCAAACAGTCTTTTCAATTTTTCGCACGGCGTGTTGTATCCGCGTATATACAATACGACGTCGGCATATGTCTTTTCCACCCAGTCCCCGCGCGTCCCTTCCAAATTAACCTTGCCGTTCTGACCATAGAAAAATCTGCCTTTCTCCACCTGCTCCTGCACTATCGATAAAAGATTTTTCTCCTTCTTCTTGTGGTTTTCCGGATGTATAAACCACGCCTCCGCATTGGCAAAACGCACGCTTTCCTTCTTTTGAAGTACCAAATCCAAACTGCGGTGCCAAGGAAGTGATAACATGCCGTCTTCGATTACGTTGGGGAGAGGCAGGCGCGCCTTTAATTTTTCCAAATCAATAAGGCACGACCGCACCTCCGTCCTATTACCGTATTGCGGATCGCCATCGCAAGAGCGGGCAACGCTCAAAGCAACCGTCACCGCCCCATCCTTTAATGCCTTTATCCCCGCTCCTAATGCGTCAGACTTTATGTAATACATAATATCGCTATCCGTTTGAAACACATACTTTGTATGGATCTTATCAAAGGCGGATATTGAAGCATATATGCCCTGGCCGTTTACGGAGTGCCCTTGTTCCGACTCTTTATCAAAGTATTTCCGATAAAGTTTTTTCATATCCGAATCATCGTAAATAAAGAAGATTTCGTCAATCAACCCGTTCTCCTTTGCCAAAAGCAGTGCCCTTTTCAACTTTTCTTCATCATCGCAAGCGTAGCGTCTTGCTCTGCTTTCCGCTTCGGTCATATCCGCTACCACAATCCTGTTTTCAAAACGTCCGAACCGTTCCAGCGAATTTACGATGTGGCATATGTTTTTATATATCCGCTGCCATTCCATGGGATTTGTTTTTATCAACAACGAACAATCTTCATAACATCGCGCTTTAGCTATTTTTTTGCAGGCAAAAATTATGTGTTCGGATATCGGCATAAGAGTTTCGGCATTTACGCCGCCACCTTCAACCGCTTGTTCTATTTCTAATCCGTTCCTCGATAATAAGTTTTCGTAATACTCAATTGGGCGATGATATTCTTTGCGCACCGCGGTTCCCACCGTTAAATGCTTATAAAACATTGTGGAATGTCTATAATCCCCCGTTAAACCGTTTTTTCTAAGTTGCGTTTGCCCGGCAGTGTTAAACAGCGGATTGCATATGCTTATTACTGCTTTTCCGCCATCTTTTAAAACGGCATTTATGTCGCAAATTACATTCTGCGCCACATTATTCGGTATGCAACATAAAACCAAATTGCAAGCAGCCAAATCATATTCTTCTTTTTTCAAGTCATCACGGACAAAAATTTTTCTTACTCGGCTATCTGCACGGGCGTTAAGTGTTTCGGTATCTAGATCGTAAACGCTTATATCGCACCTGTTTGCAAGCGCGTTTGCTATCTTGCACTTGCCCGCGCCATAATCCAAAACTTTGGCGGGATTTTCCCGCAAAATCAAGTCCTTCACAAATTCGTCATGCAAATCTTCTTTATACTTGCATTCCACAAGTTGCCTCAGCATCTCCTTCCCGTCGTCTATATATTTTGCCGTATCGCGGTATGATCTGTAAATAAGCTGCTTATACCCTTCTTCGTTCAAAAAAGGATAGCGCAACATCTCATAAACACGCGTTATGGATTTTTCTTTACCTTCCGCGGAAATAGGCAAGAACGATTTGCCGTAATCTATAAGTTTGACTTGCCCTTGTACCACAATGAAATTGCTCTGCTTATAATTATCGAAAACAAATCCGTTTTCCTCCGCAAATCGCAAGAGGTCAACAAAATCGGCGGTATGCCCGCCCTTATAAGGTTTAGAACGTTCATACTTATATCTCAACACCGTTTTCCCGCCCACCTCGTAAAACTCCTGCGGATAAAGATGTTTACACTTTGCAAAAGTCGGCGCGATTTGCCGTAAAAATGCAAGATTTTTTGACGATTTGAAAAAATATTTATATACATGCTCGTCATCCGTAAAAACAACACCTTCTCCCCCGTTTCCCAAATATCGCAACGAATTTGCGGGAATGTGAAAATATTTTTCCAGCTCTTTTCTGATCCGCTCATCACCTTCCGTTTGGCTTTGTATATGAAGTTTTTTGCAAAAATCTTCGTATGCGCAAAATACTTGTCCCCGCTCCGAATAATTTTCAACCTCTTTAATATAAGCGCCTATCGCTCTTTGCGAAAAATAATCGATATATTTGCTTTCATTCAACATCGAAAGCAATCCTTGTATTCTGTAAAAATTTGCAATCACCTTTGTCAAGCGTGCCGAAAAATATCGGTCATACCAAAAGCAGAACTCCTCTCCCTTTGCGCCGATACCCACCTTTGCAACCGCCCTTGTAAAGGCATAGCCCATCAAATCGACAAGCAGTTTTTCCTTTTCCTTCTCATAATCAAAGCGCGTTGCTGCCCTATCATGCAACGTGGCAAACGGCGCGTTGACTATTTTATATCCTTTATTTTGCGCATACCATACCCAAAAGTAATCGCTTCTTCGGCCTATTTTATCACCTATGCGTATAGACCAATTGGGGATGGTCAGTAGCGCGCGATTGAATACTATCGTATTGCCGCCCCTTCCCGTCACTTCTTTTATTTTGGCATCCTGTAAAAACAGCTTTCTCGAAAGCGCTTTGCCGCAGAAAACATCGTCGGCGGTATACTTTGCAGCGCATTTTACGGGCAACTCCAACATATCTGTGGTTTCGTCGGACAAATCGTAATAGTAGTCCTTAAACGACCTGGGAAAGCATTTACCGTAAAGACCCTTCTTATTGTAAAAGCAATCCAAAAGAGAAGTCCTTAGTGTGGAAAGAAGAGGCAGCGGGGGGTCCAAAGTATAATTACCCACAACCGCGTCATACTTACCGATGTATTCCCCTATCACGGCGTCTATGTCAAGCGGCTCTTCCTTATATTCTTCTCCGTCAAACATCAGTTCTTTCAGGCGCATATCTTCATCCAATACCCAAACCACTTCTTTATCTGTCGTATGTTTGTACAGATATTTTTGCAAAACAACACGCGCTACCGCCACATCTTTAATGATCGGTTTTGAAAAATTCTCTTCCGTAACAAACTGATTGAATGCACCCCCGCGTATCTCATTCAAAATATCATCTCTTTCGATAAATTCATATGTGTATCCTGAATTTTGCAAAATTTCACTATACACTTCTTTGCTTTGCAAAAAATTTATAAGTATAACTATCCTCGTATTTTTTCGCTTAAGCGCCGTTATTTCTTCAAGTAATCTTGCCCCCAAAAGATAGTCCGTGGCGATAAAACCTATTACAAGTTCTCCGCAATATCTTTCTCTCGTATATCGAACTTCCGGCATCGCCATCTTTTTATTGCCGTATAACAATTCCTCTTTTTTTATGCCAAAAAGCTTTTCCGCCCGTGTAAAAAAGGCTTCTTTCACATCTTGCGACATATACGCGCCGTATTTATATAAAAATTTACGCAATCCGTCTACTTTCGTTTCTTTTCTATTTGTTATTCTGCTACGAGAGTTGAACGCGTCGATTTTTACAAGATGCCTATCTATCACCGCGTATGTCGGATTCAAAAGCATTATACGCGTAAATATATCTCTGTCTGTCGTTGAGCTCATGCTTTCATCAAATAATCCCGCTTTGAGCAGTGTGGATAACTTTACAAAAGTATTTGATCCTTGCAAGTGAGGATTCCCGCATAAAAAACTTTCCATAGTCAATTTGTGCGGAATCGAAAGTCTCTCTTGTCCCGCTTCGTTGCCATATATCAACCCGCTCACCACAAAATCTTCTCCGTTAAGCGCCCGTTCGCACTCCGCAATATATTCTTTCTCCCAAAGATCGTCGTCATCCAGGAACGCTACATAAGTTTGATCGTAATCATGCTCCTCGAACAAATCCTTTTCCAAGATAAAGTGAATGGCGGTATTCAAAGATCCGGCATAATTATGGGTATATTTGTCCGCCAAAAAAACAGCGGAGCACTTTTCGGCAAGCTCCCTTTCCTTGTTTTTTAAGTCCTCATCAGAGTCACTTACCACTATGATCATTTCCGGCTTTCTCGTCTGCGAAACAACGGAAAGCAATGCCTTTTCATAAAACTCGTATCTATTTTTCGTCGTTATTATTCCTATTATCTTCATAACAGTTGTTCCCCTGCGGTGATTTCTTTTGCAAAAGCCGTATCGCCGTCGCAAAAGAAACAAGCCTTACAATGTTTTCCGTTATACAATCCCGTCAGTTCTCTCCTAAACTCTTTCTTTTCCGTATAAACATCTATTCCGTCAAAAAAATTGCACCCATATTCTTCCATCATCGCAGCCCTGGAACAAACGTATATTTTCCCCTTATAAAAAGACGTGCAACGTGTGATTGAGCATTCCGAAAACCTGTTTGCCCCGCGATTTTTTATATCGCCCATATCCTGCCATTTCTGCCCTATTAAACGCACGTATTTCACGCCGTGCTCGCGTAAAATCCGCTCTGTTCTGTCCGCCCGATCCGCAAAGGCGGGATAGTCGCTTATCTGCATGACCGCCTTGCTTTCTTTTAAGCACTTCAATACTCTTTCGGAAGGTAAAACGGTGCCGTTTGTAGCGATCCTGATCGAGCGGATCTTTTTAAGTTTGTCGGCATACTTGACGATCTCACAAATTTCCGGGTGCAATAACGCTTCTCCGCCATGAATTTTCAATCTATAAAGTCTGTTTATTTTTGAAAGTAACTCGTCTAAATCGCGCTTGAATTCCTCAAACGGTATATTCTCTCCTCTTTCGAGATACGGGATCATATTCGAGCAATGTTTACATCTCAAATTACACTTCGTTGTTATAAACATTTCTATGTAAGGGACATCAAATCTCGCGAATACTTTCTGTCTTAAACAAACACTCGCTTTATTAAAAAACAGTAGCCTGCGTCTTATTTTATTTTGATAATATAGGCACTCTTGATATACGTTTGCTTTCATTTTCCCCCTTAAATTCCCGTTGCCAAATAGTTGTACATAACAGTTGCTTCAACTAAAAAGTAATTCCGGCATACAAAAAGTTCTTTTTTTTGTACCGATTTCCTTTTCTTTATATTAGACCAAAATAGTATTGCCTGTCAAGGCTACCTACACCTTCAACTTATACTTGATATTCTCCTGTACATAAAAATGAAAACTTTTCCTCGTTTTGGGAAAAGTTTTCATTTTGCAAACAAATTATTCTGAAAAAATGCCGCTCTTTACCCGGGGAGTTTTACGGTGAAGGTGCTGCCCTCGCCGAGGGTGCTTTGTACGGAGATGTCGCCGCCGCACAGCTGGACTATGCGCTTGCAGATGGAAAGTCCCAAGCCCAAGCCGCGCTTGGAGTGCGATTTATCCGTTTGATAGTATTTGTCGAAGACGCGGTCGAGGTCTTCTTTTGCAATGCCCTTGCCCGTATCGGCTACCGAGATATTCAGCGTTTTGCCCTCTTTTTTCAAGGTGACGGTTATGCTTCCGCCCTTGGGGGTGTATTTTATCGCGTTGGTCAGCAGGTTTATCCACAAATGCTGCATAAGATCGGGGTCGCCCACGAATATGGCTTCGTCCAAATCCATGGTCATGTCTATCTCCTTGCCCTGCCATTGGGAGGATAGGAGTATGCAGCAGCGGCGCAATTGCTCGTCGAGGGAATAAGCCTTCTTATCTGGGATTATCTTTTGCGTGTCCAGCTTGCTCATGAGCAGGCTGTTGCCGGCGAGGTCCGCCAAGCGGCGCGATTCGGAAGCGATGATTTCAAGGTAGGTGCGCATTTCTTCCTTACTCATCGTACCTGCGTTGTTCAAGATCATCTCCGCAAAGCCGTTGATCGAGGTGATGGGGGTGCGCAGCTCGTGCGCGTAGCCGTTGATAAAGTCGTTTTTTAACATCTCCACGCCGCAGAGTTCTTCCGCCATCTTGTTGAAGTTTTGATACAGCTCGCGGAAGGGTTGGTCCTTACCCATATCCAGGCGCACGGTGTAATCGCCGTCCGCCACCTTCTGCATGGCGTCCGAGATCTTGTCCAAATAGCGGTAGATATAGCGCGTGAACAAAAAGTTGACCAGCGTTATTAAGATGATAACGGGCACGAGCATGCTCAAAATGCCGATGAGGTGCATCTTTGTTATCACCACGCGATACATGATCGCAATAGACGCGGCTATCGCCGCCACTATGAGCACCACGAAGAAGGTCTGCAACGTGAGCATTGCGGATATCTTCTTGCGCATGGGCGAAAGCTTTTCTTTACTTTTTTCCTTTTTTACCATTTTTCACCTCATGCCTTTATGACCGCCTTATAGCCTATGCCCTTGACGGCGATGATGTCCACCTCTTCCACGTCGGAGATCTTATTCCTCAGGCGGGAGATGTGCACCTTGACCGTGTCGTCGCCGCTGGCGCTGTCCGCGCCCCAAATTTCGTCCAGCAATTGATTTTTCGTGAAGATCATGTTGGGGTATGAAAGCAGTTTGAAGAGCAGGTCGAATTCCTTGTGCGTGAGTTCGATGTTCTTGCCCTTGTAAGTCACCGTATACGCCGCCGAATCCACCTTAAGCCCGCCCACCGTGATGGCGCGGGAATCGGCTATCTGCGCGCGTCGGAGTATAGCGCGTATGCGCCAGATGAGTTCGGCGTAATCTATCGGCTTGACCATGTAATCGTCTATGCCCAGCTCAAAGCCCTGAGCCTTGTCCTGAGGGGAAGCCTTTGCCGTGAGGAAGATGAAGGGGACGTTGTTGCCGCTGTTGCGCACCTCGCGCGCCAATTGATAGCCGTCCATGCCGGGCATCATGATATCTGAAACTATAACGTCCACATGGCGCGAATAAATCACGTCCAGCGCCGCGTTGCCGTCTTCTGCCGAAACCACGTCGAAGTCGCGGCGCAAGTTAGCCACCGTGAGCAGACGGGTGGAATAATCGTCCTCTACCACCAAAACAGTTGACATTTTTCTCCTCCTTGCCGCCCCTGCGAATTTTTGCATTATTAGGGAGGCTGCGAATGTATTTCCCTTTTATTCTCCGCCCATGCGCTCTTTGCGGAGATACTTGCGGAGGGCGGAGCTGTCTTGCCCTTTTCCGCCCTTCCGATATAATAATATCATAGAATGGTTAAATGAAAGTAAACATTTTACATATTTTTCAAAACAAGGCGCGCCCCTTGCGGAACGCGCCCCGTTCGGCGTATCGCCGTATGACTTCACCCTATATTCGAGGGGGTATTTGATTTTTCCTCATCGCACAGCGCGCCCTCTTCTTGACCCATGCGGCGAGCCGCCGTATTCATATCCTTGCCGCAGATGTCGGAAATAAGCGACCTCATGCCCAAGTTCTTGCCCGTGAGCAGATGTATTGCATAGTGGACGCAGAAGGTGAGCGTGCCGCCCATGTGGCAGAGCATATCCAAGTCGGTATCGAGTACGGAGACGTACTTCATGCCTTCCCACGCCGCGGCTACGCCCGTTACGCCCTGTTCTTCCAGCGCGGCGAGCACCTCGGGCGGGACGTGCCCTTGCGAAGACTGCCCGGCGAAGATGTCCACGGTAAATTCCATAATCTCCCACACCGCCGCCGTGCCCATCGAGCAGAGCAACAACACCAATATCATGGCAAAGCCGGACTTTTTCTCCTGCTTGCCGCCTTCTTCTATCTTATTCAGCTTGCCGGCAAACGGGATGATGATAAACGTCATCATCACATAGCCGCTTAAAAAGTGCATTACGCAGTCGTACCACGCCACTTTGTTGAATACGTTGAACGCGCTGCCGATTATCGCGCTGCCCGTAAGCATGATTATGTACGCCAAGTGCTGCGAGGCGGAAAACCTGTGCTTTGCCGCCCGCTCTATCACATGCGGCACCCACATGAATACCGCCGTGCATATGCAGGTGAACAGCCTGTTCTCCGGGTCGCCCTGGATGCCGTTTACTATCGCGGTTATCGCCGCAACCACGCTGACGGCGACTTCCGCCAATAATATTACGCACCTTTTTGTGTACGCCCCCGAACTTAAATCGCCTAATTTGACCCATTTCCTCTCGTGCATAACATACCTCCTTGGTTGCTTAAAGCATACCCCTTGATTGTTACGCCCGCGTTACACAGCCGTTACATGACGGTTACACCTTTGTAAAAATTGTGTTATGAGTGCAGATAAGGCAATAAAGGAGTTTATGGCGGACTTAGATGTTCGCAAGCGATCTCCTTTCAATAAAAAAGACGACCGTTTAAGCCGTCTTTGCGTTGCTGTAATCTCCTTGCGTTCGGTCTTGCCTTTCCTGCCGCTCTATCTCCTTTTTGCACCTCAATTTATATCGCTTATAGGTTTTTTTATAGCCGCCGGCTCTAAGCAGCTTGCTCTTTTTTGCAATCAAAAAACCGCTATTCGGTTAGGTCGGCGGGGGTGATCTTTATCGCCTTTTGCAGGTCGGCAAGGCTCATTTCTATCTGCCTGCCTATCTTGCCGGCGCTGAAAATTATCGTTCCTAGGGCGGCTGCGGACGAATCGATAAAGGTGGGGAAGAACTTTTTCATGCCGATGGGGCTGCACCCGCCGTGCACATAGCCCGTAAGCGGCAAAAGGTCCTTTGCCTTTAACATCTCGATGTTCTTCTCCCCGGCTGCGCGGGCGGCTTTTTTCAAGTCCAGCTCGCCCGTGACGGGCACCATAAACACATAATGGCCGCCGCTTTTGCCCGTGGTGACCAGCGTTTTGAATACTTGGTGCGCTTCTTTGCCCAAAATTTTTGCCACTTCCTCACCCGAAGGCGCTACATCGCATTCGAAATAATAGCACTCGTGCGGGAGCTTTTTTGCGTCTAGTATGCGCATTACGTTTGTCTTTTCCTGCTTTTCCATACTTATAGTATAGCGGAAAAAATGAAAAAGTAAAGGGGAAAAGCGATGATTTTTTCAGGTCGCAAAGTAATTGTTTGCGAAGCGTTAGCGACTTGAAAAAATCGTGGAAATTTGCTTTTGATAACTACGACATTTAAACAAAGTGTGATAAGCAAATTTCTTTGCGCGGCGTAGAGATATGTATCGATACCCGACCAAGTAATCAGCCTTCCTTATAAAATATATCGATACCCGATAAAGTCACAGGTAGCGCAACTATTTTTTGGGGATAAAAAATAAAGAGTAAGCGCACAGTATCTACCCCAAAAAAGTGATATTTTTGGCTTGCGAAATTATAAAGCCTTGAAGTGACCGATAGGGAGCGCAAGGCTTTCTCTCTTCGCAGAAAAATATCACACGCCAAAAGTGAAATGCGCCCTCAAACCGCAAAGCGACGAGAGGGCGCGTGATATTTTTGGACATACAGCCGTGGAGCGGCGCTGTCCAAAAGTTAAGGTGCCGCAGGCGCATTATAACTGCTTTTTTCTTATTAAGACCAAGCAAGTGTAAACCCGCTTTGCGGAGCCGCAACTTTTGCGCGGTGTTACTTGCAACAGTGCGCGCAAAAATATCACGCGACCTCTCGTCGCTCTGCGGTTTGAGGGGCACCTTTTTGTGCTTGCTTTGCTTTTCAGGTATCGATAGTTTTCAAGCGGATAAGTAATAAATG